>NZ_FOER01000029.1:0-53398 GCF_900110805.1 Butyrivibrio sp. TB
ACTCCAAAGAACAGGGCAAAGAACTTGATGAAGCTTAATGTGCCAAGATGGGCGGCTTTTAAAATCGCTTACAATGGCGACAGATATGCTAGACTTGCACACAATGGCTGGGTACAGAAAGCTATAAGCACAAAGAGACTAACCTCATTTGGATTAGTCTCAATGTTAGATTACTACACCGATAGGTGCGTTACTTGTTAAGTTGATTGAACCGCCGTATACGGAACCGTACGTACGGTGGTGTGAGAGGTCGGGAGATTGATTAAATCTCCCTCCTACTCGATTTGTACTTCATTTGTAAGCAACCAACTAGAGGGCTTTATATTTACCGCTTACCGTTGAAATGCATTTATGGGACATTTTAGAGAATTCTGACAAAAACGAAAAAACGATCAATTTTCCATATGTCTAAATTAAATGAATTGAAATATAAAGCGATACAGGTATTTTTAAAACGGATTGATGTGCAAAAATATCAAACGAATAAACGATAGTTTCCACAAAAGGTATTGACGAAAAAGTATCAACAATATATCATATTTAAAGTATTTTAATAAGCAATTTATAGGCAAACGCTTTCCGGTGACGGGCGGACGCAAAGCTGTAAATCTTGGTAAGTAATCAGAGTTTTTTAGGATTTGGGATAGATCCACATTAGTAACGGGTATTACAAATATAATGCAAGATGGTTTAGCTGCAAAGATTATTCTTTGCAGCTTTTTTTGTGTCAAAAACACGTAGGGGTTACAACTTATAGGTGTAAGAACGGATGCTTATAGAAGAGGTTATTCAAGGAGGGACACAAGGTGTTTAGTAGTAAGAAAGGTAACTTGTTTATAAGAGTTACATCGCTTCTGACAGCATGCTTTTTGTTTATTGGCATGAGCGGTATTCAGACCTTGGCTGAAAGTGGAAACGGATCAGGTTCTGAACAGACAGAAGATCAGGCAACTGCAGGTAGTTCAGATAGCTCGGCAGGATATTCTGCGGACGATGACAGCGAAGGTGACGACGCTGCGATTGGAGGATCATCGGAAGCAAGTGATGAAGCGACAGATGCTGCATCTGCAGCTTCTATTGAAGAGGATGAAGATGATACATCAGATGATTCTGCGCAGGAAGGTTCATCAGATGCTTCAAGTGAGGGTTCATCAGATGCAGCTACAGAAGGAAGTTCTGACAGTGCAAGCGAAGCTTCTACATCTGATAAACCTATGGTACTTGGTGCCAGAAGAGGAAGAAGTGAAGAATTAAAAGCTGACGAAACAAAACCTGTCATCTCAGATGGAAAGATTATCTATAAAGATGGTGCGACAGAACAAGACGATTATATCTGGGAAGAAGGAAATATTCTAAGAACCAAGGATACAGTCACAATTTCTGTAAATGTAGTTGATCCCGATCCTAATGGCGATAGCAAATCCTCTGATTCGGCTGCAAATTCTACAAGTACTATCAAGGAACATGTTTCAGGGATCAAAGAAGTAAAAATCGAATATGAGATATTAAGCACCGGTAGCAGTGCCGGAACATCAGAAACAGTAACCAAGAAGATGAGCAATTCAGGAAATGATACATATACCTATACATTTCCTGACACTGTGGCTTCATACCATATTATCTCTATTACTGCTACTGACGGCAAAAATTCTATAAGTGGTGAAGAAGAAAATAAAGCTTCTTATAGCAGCACAACGAGCGAATCCGGTGATAATATTTTTGTATACATTTCTGTAGAAAAAGGATATTTCAATAACGGAAAAAGTGATGATGAAAAGATAGAAAAAGTCACTAATTTTGTAACTAACTATAATAGGGTTTTGACTGTAGGTGATTATTCATCATCCGCATACATAGATGATCCGTGGTTTTCACTTCAGGATGCAGAGAATACGGACATATCACTTAAGATGTCGTTCGGTGCATTTTTTACTTACAAAAAAGATATATCAGTATATCTTGTTCCTGTAGACAAGAATGGTAATGCGGTTGGGACGGACGCAGATAAGATAAAAGGTGATATCAGTGTAAGTTCAAGCACAAACTACATCTTTTTCGCGCTGCATTCATTGGTTGTTACATTCGATATCCCGAGCGACCAGAATACATACACAATATATAAACTTGAATCAAGCGGAAGTGGTTTTTTTGATAAAATCGTAAAGTGTATCAACAATGATAGCTTTATATATGTAAAAATTGATAGCACAAGCCCTGTAGCCCAGGACATAGCTGTTACCTATACAGAAGATGGTAATGGCGTATCAGGAACCTATAACCTTGGTCAGGGCGAAGAGAAAATTGTATATTCAAGGAATGATCTGACTCTTACAGTTGATACTTCCAAGAGCTATGATCCGCTTATATCCGGAAGTGATACTAAGGAGACAGAAGATGATGTTCCTGCATCCGGAATTGTTAAGCTTTCATATGTTCTTTACAATGATGATTATCCTACATCCGGCAAGGGTGAGTATCATGAGATAGAGATAGAGGATCTGGAAATCGACGAGTGCGGTGATATCAGGATCGAACTTCCCGATGTCAGCGAAGGCCAGGGTCCTGTATATATAGGTGATGTAAGACTTTATGATCTTGCAGGCAATGAGACTCTTATCTATGAAGGCAAAGTAGAGCCGGTAAGCTATGTTATTGATAGCGTAAGCCCTGTTATCGCATTTACAGATCTTAACGGAGAGGGACTTTCTGAAGGATATCCTACAGATCTTGCATCAACAACATATTTCTACAATCATGATGTTACAGGTAAGCTCTTAGTAACAGAGAGATATATCAAGGAAGTAAAGCTTTCAGAGAAGTCAGGTCTTATGAAAGCAGAACTATCTATTCCTGAAAGTACAAGTACTGAACTTGGAGCACAGACTGAATATACATTTAGTACAGTAGGTGACGGAGACTATTTCTTTGCAGCAGATGCTACAGATATGAGCGGCAATACAGCTGATACTGTAGATAGTCCGTATTTTGTAATAGATAGTATAGCTCCTGTTATCACAGTCACATATACATCAGGTGGAGAGACAGTAACTCCTGCAGGCAAGGATACAAGCTATTACAAAGACAGTGTAGTTGTAACTCTTGTGATCGAGGACAAGCACCTGCTTCAGGAAGGTATAGAAGCTGTTATTACAGGTACCAAGGCGGATGGCACTAGTGTCAATATTCCTGTATCAGAGTGGACTTACAACGAGGGATCATATACATGGACTGCCAAGGTAGAGCTTACAGATGATGGTGAGTATGCTCTAAGTGCCAAGGCAACAGATAGAGCACAGAATGTATCTGATACTTATACAGGCGCAGGATTCACTATAGACCGTACAGTTCCTGTTGTTACTATTACTTTTGATAATAATTCACCACAGAACGAGATCTATTACAACGCTTCAAGAACTGCTACTATTACTGTTAAGGATTATACTTTTGACAGCAGTAAGTCTGAGCTTGTTATAAATGCTCCTGACAATGCTCCTTCTCAGAGCGATTGGGCAGGTGTATCCGATCAGACATATAGTAAGACGGTTACATTCAATCTTGACGGAAGGTATGACTTCACCTTCAAGACAACTGACAAGGCTGGCAACGAGTCTGAGACTCAGACTATAAGTCTTTTTATCATAGATATGACAGCTCCTGTTGTTACAGTTAGTTATGATAACAACGATGTAAGGAACGGATTCTATTACAATGCTAAGAGGACAGCAACTGTTAAGGTTGATGAGAAGTCTTTTGACAATAGTCTTGTTGTTATAAACTCGCAGGCATCAGACGATGCAGAACCTATGGCTGCGCTTCCTAAGGCAGCAGCATTTAGCGGTAATGCTGATGTAGGTACATATACTACTACGATGTCTTTTAATGCAGATGGTAGATATGGATATACTATTAAGGTCACAGATCTTGCGGGTAACGAGTCTGAAGTTTATACAAGTGATATATTCGTTATAGATATGACAGCTCCTGATATTACATTCAGCGGAGTTGAGAACTACTCTGCCAACAATGGTCAGGTAGCTCCGGTCCTTATATACAAGGATCTTAACATTGATTTTGAGAACTCTAGTGTTACTATGACAGGAGCTAATCACGGCGAGGTAACTCCTGATTCTAAGACAACACAAGTTGTAGATACTGTGACTGTATCATATAGTGACTTCGCTCATACTAAGGAGACAGACGATCTGTATACTCTTAGAGTCAGCATTACAGATATGGCCGGCAATGTGACAGAGGATGAGCTGGTATTCTCTGTAAACAGATTCGGTTCTGTATATGTCGTTGGAGACAGCACCAAGGAGCTGACAGACAGATATTATACCAATGAGCCTGAAGATGTTACTATCACTGAGATCAATGTTGACAGTCTTACTTATAAAGAGGTATCTGTTGACAGAGACGGCGACAGTGAGGTTCTTAAAGAGGGCAGAGATTATACAGTATCTGTTCAGGGCGATGACAAGTCATGGAAGTCCATGACATATACTGTCAATGCTGACAATTTCAATAAGGACGGCAACTACTCTGTAATGGTATACTCCAGAGACAGAGCGACCAATACTCAGGACAACCGTTCAGAAGGCAAGGAGATCGAGTTCGCTGTTGATGGTACAGCTCCTTCTATTGTAACTTCTGAGATCAAGGAAAAAGGTGTTTATGAGGAAGATGGGCACGACTTCATCATAAATGTTACTGATAACATGGGATTTGAAAGTCTTGTGGTATATACAGGTCAGAATGAGCTTACAGAGCTGGTATCTTATACAGCAGAAGATATCGAAGCTGCCGGAGGTACACTAACTGTTACTATTCCTGAAATGGATGCTTATCAGAACGTTATGATACTGGCAACCGATGTTGCAGGCAATCAGTCTGAGCGTGATTACAACAATGTTCTTGTATCACGTAATGCCAAGAAGTTGATCGAAGATGATGAGATCGCGTTAAATGATGAGATCAAGCCTTTGGTCGATCCTGACAAGGATCCTTCTGCATTCTTCATCTGGGCAGCAGTTGCAGGTGGATTCGTAGTGGTATCAGGCGGCGCAGGCGCAGCTTATTATATCCTTCGTGTAAAGAAGCTTAAGGTTAATAAATAAAGCTTAAGGAATATAAAACTTATGATCTGGTGGGCTAACCATTAAATATGACTCAAGCGGTATGAAATAATAGATATAATAAAAGATCGCATGGATTTTCCGAAATGGATCCATGCGATCTTTTTTACTTACTGAATCTAAAGCTCTTCATGTCGAAGTTACTGCCGGGGAGGAATACGAAGGTTATAGTTCCGCTTCCTTCAATGTTACTGATATCAAAGGTGTGATCAGTGATATCATCTGTAGCTTCCACTTCCAGTATCTCTCTGACATTGCCCTTATCTGTATCGAAGAGTATGTGTATGGTGTTCTTCTCTCCTACTGCTCTTCCGCTTATAGTGACATGCGATGGCTTCTCATCTCCAAAATTCATGTCTTTATAAACAAGGGATACGTTATTGCCAATGCCTGATACCATGCCGTCTTTGATGGTATAGGTATCGCCATAGATCTCATCTGCGTCTACAGCAAGGCTTTCGGCATAGGCTCTTCTATTTCTCTTAAATACAAATCCCTTAAGGTGGAGCTTGTCCCAGGTTTCGAAGCTAAGGTTGCATACGCCTGTAAGAGGCTTATCAAGCTTCCAGGTAACTTCCTGATATACATTCCAGATAGGCGGCTTGTCATAGATCTTATCAAGGATCACTTCATCTCCCGACAGGATCCTGATCCTGTTAGCACCTCCGTCCAGTGAGAAAACAGGTATAGTGATCTCGTCAGAGGTATCTCTGCCAAAATCTAGTCTGTCGTAGGTTACAAGTGTCCTTTGGCCTCTTGCGGTTGCTACTCCCTTGTCATTGCCATTGCCAACTTCTCCTTCATATCCTGAGTAGAGGCTTCCTGCTACGAAGCTGTACGGATCGAAGAATGCTGCGCCCATACCCTGAACTTCAAAGTCCATATAGGAGATGATCCTTGGCTTATCTCCTCCGTTACAGGACAAGGCTCTAAGATAGAATCTTCCATCGCCCTTGGCAGTGATCATGGCAGTATTGCCTTCTGCACTAAGGTCAGCGATATTGGACTTAACACCAAACTCTGTGACAACCTGGAAGGTGATATCCTTGTAGGTTGCATTGGCCGGATAGACCTTGGCAGATACTCTTACTTCATTACAGCCTTTAGTTAATACGCTGTTTCCGCTTTCATTTACAAGCTCTATCTTCCTGATAGGGATCTCATCTTGTGATCCAAGCCTATTGGCATCATTATGACAGATATCTATAACTTCTAAAGGTTCGTAACAGTGGACTTCGTTATGAGCCGTATCTTTAGGATCTAATAACCTGATATCATCAGATGGCTCATGTGATTCACCTCTTACGATATAGTTGGCTGCGTCAGACTTATCTTTAATGCTCTTAAGAGTGTATGTGGCGCTTTCAAGTCCGTTACTTGTAGCAGTTACTACTATCTCGCCTTCTGCATCTGTTGTCTGAATGATCGCAAGGAGCTTACCGCCAAAAAGCCTTCTACTTGAAGCTTTATAGCTATCCAGATCTGAGCTGTCACCATTATCAAGACCTACAAGGCGGCCGGGGCCTGTGACAGTTACAGATACCCTGTTTTGTGCATTAGAAACTTCGGTTCCATCTGTATCAAGAGCAGATATCTCTATGAAGGCAAGGTCTCTGGTATTAGAACATAGTATGTCATTTGAATAGATACTATGATTATTGGTATCCATATCTACTGAATCATTATAATTACTATAAGTAGACTCAGATCCAAAGTTCTTACAATCCTTTGTATTGGTATACTCATCAAGAGCGTTACTAAGGACCAGTTTAACAGGATCTGTAAAGCTCCTTATAACATCAGTAGCTATTACTCTTCCATCTTCATCATAAGCTCTTGCTTCTACATATCCCTTAGAATATGGTACCTGAAGGTTCCATTCTATCTTGCTGCCGGATCCCGGCTTATTAGAGAAGTCGCAGCATCCCTTGTCCTTTCCATTTATAAACAGCTGCGCCCTTGGTGCATTGGTTACTATCTTAAGGTCTATGGTCTGACCTTCATTGAAGTCCCAGAATGAGGGGCATATATGAATCATTGGCGCTTTCTTATGATCAGTCCAGGCTGCCTTCCATTCATAATATGCATCCTTTGGGAAGCCTGCCGTATCTATCTGCCCGAAATAGGAGTTCTTGGTATGATAAGGCGTAGGCTCTCCGATATAGTCGAATCCTGTCCATAAGAACTGACCCATAGAGAATGGAGTATCTCTGTCAACTCGTATGCAGCTTTCTATGCTCTTTGCACCCCAGCTTGTCTGGCTGTTGCCAAGGCTTGAGCACTGTTCGTCATCATCTGACAATACGCTGGCTGATGCCGGGAAGTGGTAGATACCTCTACTTTGAACTATAGAGGATGTCTCGCTTCCATAGATGATCCAGTCAGGGTGCTCTTTGTGATGCTCTTCATAATACTTCTCTGCGTAGTTGTAGCCGGCAACTTTAAGTATATCGGCGCACTTTCTGGCATTCTCCCAGGGCATGTAGTTAGAGCCTATAGTAGGCCTTGCATTGCCGTTATAGTCGTATTTTCTCACAAGGTCTGACAGCTCTTTGGTGATCCGCTGTCCATCCTCATCTGCGTGGGTGTCGTAGATCTCATTCCCTATACTCCAGAAGGATACACACACATGGTTTCGATCCCGTCTAACCCAGCTTGCCACATCTCTTTCATGCCATGAGTCAAAAAATCTGGCGTAGTCATAGGTAGTCTTAGGCTTCCTCCACATATCGAAGGCTTCGGATATGAAGATAAAACCCATCTCATCCATAAGGTCAAGTACGCCCGGAGCTACCATGTTGTGGGTTCCTCTTATGGCATTGACGCCCATGGATTTAAGAGTGAGAAACTTCCTCTTCATGGCAGCTTTGTTAAAAGCACTTCCAAGAGCGCCAAGATCGTGATGTTCACAGACTCCGCTTAGCTTAATATTCTGACCATTAATGATAAATCCCTTGTCAGGGTCTAGTACTACATGCTTAAAACCAAGCCTTGTCCTATACTCATCTACTGCTCTTCCACCTGCAGTGAGAGTGACTGTAATATTGTAAAGGTTAGGATTAGAAGGATCCCACTTTAGAGGGGACTTCACAAGGTATTCCTGAATATATCTGTATCTGACCTGACCTGACTCAAGATCCTTGTAATCGCAGGCAGGTGCCGGAACCTTTGAAGGTCTGGGATGGTCTGTAACCGGTAGTTGTTCATAGGCAATATTCTCACAAGCGCTGATACCGGTACTAGTACGACTAATACTAGCACTAATACCTGCTTCACCTGCCATATCTCCGCAGACTTCTGCTTCTACCCTAAGGATATAGTCATCCCCTTGCTCTCTTGTAGACAGGTAGACACCGTCTATAGCAAGATATGTACTATCAGTTATCGTAAGCCACACATCTCTGTATATACCGGCTCCCGAGTACCATCTGGTATTAGGACTCTGATGTCTTATAAACACGGAGATATTGTTGATGCCCTGATGCAGATAATCTGTCATCTCGAAGGAAAAAGATGAATAGCCATATTTCCATTCAAAGGCGCGCTTGTCATTAACATAGATAGTGCAGTCCATATAGACACCTTCGAAAGTAATAAAGCATCTATGACCGGAAACCGGACTGTATTCGAAATCCTTGCTATACCATCCTGTAGCATCTTTATATAAGTTATCCGAGTCATGGATCAGGAAGTCATGGGGGATCTCAACCTTGTTAAAAGAGCCTTCGAATTCATCCTTTCTCCTTAGTAAGTCATCGTAGTGTACGTCAAGGCCTGTCTCTAAGAACCTCCAGCCTCCGTCAAATAAGTATCGCATGTGTGTGCCTTTCAAATAAGTGATTTTTTTAAAGTAAAAGTTTGAAAGTGTTCCATTTTCAAATCCAAATTGATGACACAAACTCCATCAATTTGAACCATAAGCCATTTGCTGTGCTCGCGACATCTGGGTTATATGATAATGATTTCTGATCATTTGACCGGTACGCAGTGTTTATCATTGATCTCTTTGACCTTCAGGACTCTGCGGCGGTATTTTTCCTCAGTAAGAGGATCTGTGTTAAGCCATGCCTTGACGATCTCCATGGCGATCATCTCACCGATTATCTTAGCTCCAAGACACAGTACGTTGGAATCAGTATGCCAGCGTGATAGCTGAGCGCAGAAGGTATCCTGACAGACAGCTGCATAGATGCCATTTATCTTATTGGCAATAAGCGCTGATCCGTAACCCACGCCATCTACAAATATCCCTTTGTCGCACTCGCCCTTGGCAACTGCAAGAGCAGCCGGATATACGAAATCCGAAAGATCGCAGGATTCCTCATCATAGGTTCCAAAATCCACTACTTCATATCCTTCTTTTTCCAGATAAGCTTTGATCTCATTCTTGAGCCTTGTTCCTGCATGATCATTGGCCATTGCAATCTTCATAATGCGCTCCTTTCAGAACAATCAAAAATATTTATGGGTTAAGTAAAACAAATACTATCTCAAATTTAGCAACAATTCGGGCATAAAGCAATGATTATATATATTTATTGTATTTTTTACTGGTTTGATATATAGAAAAAAGAATTATAAATGCATTTCGTCGGATGTAGTGTACGATATGACGTTATTGCATCACATTCCGAAAAAAGAACGAAAAATCATACACAGATAAAATAAGACACAGGAAATAAGCGGATTTGGGTGAAATAAGCAAAACAAGCGTTATTGCGTATCAGTAACGATATATCGTATTTTATGCATTTCGTCGGATGAAATGTGCATTCTGTCGGAAAATTGAGACAAGCTATTTTTTTCATTGTATAGTGAACGTGCAGTCGGCACTTAGAAGGATTGAAAACGTGCAGACTTACAACCTTAAATAATGTCAGATGAATTTATTTAAATCAGTAGGTATGGAAAAAGAGGGGATGAGCATTTGGGGAAATGCTCGAGTCAGAAGTTATGCTATAAAGATAGCAGCAGGGTCCCGGGTAGACATATCTTGGACTCTGTCCTTTTTAAGACAATTATCAATAGGAATAAGACATGTATATCACCTTATTATGAGGAATCCAAATGAAATCAGTACAGTATAGCGATCATGTCGCTTTTACTTTAAACAGTGATGAACACATAGTATATCTTGGCTTGAAAATATTAAAAGAGACCTATCATGCCAATCTGATCCCGATACTTGAGATCATCAAGAACGGGCAGACAAGACTTCTTTTTTCTACGGAAGGAATGACAAGCTTTACTGATGCAGCTGACAAACTGAGTATTACATATCGAGGGATGCTGCTAAGAGGCCTGGCGCAAAGCCTTAAGAAGATCAATGATCAGCCGTTTTGGAAAAAAGAATATCTGGATATCAGAGGACAGTACATCTTCATAGACATGGCCAATGGAACCCCGGGATTCATCCTGGCACCGGTTGATTCGCCGGCCACAGAAGACAAGGACGGCTGGGTCATAAAGTTTGAAAAACTTATTAAATTGCTCTCACGAATAGAAAGCGCAGAATCGTCTCCGGACTTTGAAGATCTGAATTCTAAACTGGAAAGATTATCCAAGGCTATAGAAACCAAGGAAACAGACATACAGCAGGAAGCTGAGATATTTATTTCATATCTTATAGATAAATGGGCATCAGATGATTCTGTTCCTGAGTGCCTTAGTAGAATCATAGACACAGACACCAGTGCGCAGCGCGTAGAGCTTAGATATAACGGCCCATACGGATCTTTTGGAATATATATAGGCAAGGACGAATTCATAATCGGCAAAGGCCTTGAATGCGATGGAGTGATATCAATTAATAGCGCAATAAGCAGAAAGCATGCCCGGATAACCATAAAGCGCGAGGGTTGTTTTGTAGAAGATCTGGGAAGCACCAATCATACATGGCTTAACGGACAGCTCCTTATTATGGGGAGTCCTGCAAGGCTCAAAGAGGATGACATGATAAGGTTTGCAAATATGGATTTTCAGGTACATATAGAGAAATATAACGTATTCGAAAAGAATGACAGCTGATCATCTAAATGAAAAGACTTTTATAAAAAGACAAAGGGTTGATTAAATAATGGATGATAAAGTAATCGTGATTTTTAAAAGAAGAGCTTCAGAACAGGGGATAGATATAGAGATTCCCAAAGATATTACAGCAGCAGAACTTATATATGGTCTTAATCAGGGACTTCACCTCGGGATTAACATAGATGATCCTATCCATGCATATATGCGGTCCGAGAACCCGATAGCTCTGATAAGAGGAGATGTAACGATAGAAAAATTAGGGATAAGAAACGGTTCAGTGATTATCATGGGGGAATGATGAAAAAAAGAAGGGTTATATCAGCATTACTACTATTTATCACTTGTATTCAGCTTTTTGCCATGAATACATATGCAACGGGAAGTACTACAGAAGATACCACTACAGGAACAGCACAAAGCAGCAGCCATATAAGTGATAGTGCTGCGGATAATGAAGCTTTAGATGCTGCTAGCACAGATACATCAGATGTTGTAGATGCTACAAGCAGTGCTCAGGAAGTTGAAGACATAATAAATCCCCCAAAACCTACTACTGAGTCGCCCAAAGATGCATGCGACTCAATTGTAGAAATAAATGTACTGTTTATAGATGACAATGAAGTCAGACACATGGTTACATGCGGAGTAGGATTTCTATTGGAAACAGATGGTGGAGATCAGTATGTTGTTTCTACCAAGGATATAGTCTCACCGACTAAGAGTACAAGAGAAGCTGTATACAAGCAACTTGGTATACCAAATGAAGACGACGCCTGGGACAAAATAGATCTGAAGATAGAGGTAGCATACGAAGGAGACGTAGCGACTACAGCATCTGTTGCATATTCATCCAAAGAGATGAATCTTGCGTTACTCAAACTTGATGATAAAGTTTATAACCGCACGCCACTGACAATTCTCATAGACGACGAGGAATCCAGTGACATAAGAGCCTTTAAGGAAGCGGATGATGTATATGCTCTGGGATTCCCAAATATGAGCAAGATACTGGATGATGCGATCAGCTATTTTACCACAGAAGATGTAGTTACTCTTTCGGGCAAGATAACCAATGTAACCCGCAAGAACAGTAGTGAAGTCATACTTCAAACAGTAGCCATGCAGAGTAGCATGTATGGAGGACCGCTTGTTAATGATCATGGTCTTCTGATAGGTATGAATACCCTTGATAAGGAAGGTAATTACTACATATCTATCAGTTCCAACAGCATCATGAAGGTTCTGAAGGCTGTAGGACTTGAAACCGTCGATTGCATGACGGCATCAGAATACGATGAATATCTTAATCCTCCGGAACAGGAAGAGACCAATACAGGTGATGAAAATACGGAAGAAGAAAAGGTAGTAGAGGTTATACCCAAGAAAGTATATCTCATAATATACGGACTTATCGGACTGATACTTATCACTTTGATAGTCCTGATAGTTATCGTAATAAGATCTTCTAAGCCTAGGAAAAAGAGTAAAAAGCAGCTTCAGAAAGAAAAAGAAGAAGCGATCATGTCAGGAAGCAGATTTGATGATGTACAAGGTGGTAGCGATATTGATAATCCGGCAGCATCAAGCGAATTTATATCAAAGACAAGATCACAGGATCTTAGATCATCTGCATCGATTTCTGGCGATATGTCTATGGCGCCTATGAAAGATAATAATCCATCTGCTAACATCGCTCCGGAAGTTGGAGAGACAACAGTTCTTAGTGCAGGAAGCGAGATAGCACCTAATTCTTATGCTATAGGAACTCTTATAAGTAAGCGTACAGGTGAGAACATAGTAATAGACAAACCAATATATAGAATTGGTAAAAATGAAAATTACAACGATTACTGCATACGTAATAATACAGCGGTAAGCCGCATGCATGCAGAGATACATGCAACTATGCAAGGGGCTGTGATCGTAGATGTCGGATCGACTAACGGAACATTTGTAAGTGGTAATCGTATACCTCAAGGTCAGCAGATACCACTGCATCCTGGTAATGTTATCAGTTTCGGAGATGAAGAATTCGAATTCCGTAATTAAAGAGTGATAGAAGCTTATGAACAAAAATACACTACTACTCATATCAACAGATGAAGAATACAACCTGAATATAGAAACAAGGCTTGCACTCCAATTATCTTCCAGTGTAGGACTGGAGATAATATCAGATCCTCTGTATCTGGAAGAATATCAAAAAAGGCCAAGAAAAGTGAGACTTCTGATCGTAGAAGAAAAAAGCAGCGGCCTGATAGGCCCAAATCTTCAGGCAGAAAAAGTACTGCTGCTCAGCGAAGAAACGATTCTTAAAAGCGATAATCGCATAAGTAAGTTTGGCGGTGCACAGGCAATCATCAGAAGTCTTCCTAATGACTTGATTAAAAGCGGAATGTTAAGTAGCCGCAAGACTCATATCATAGACGTCTGCTCGCTGTCAGGAGGAAGTGGCAAGACGGCAGCAGCGATATGCCTCGGGATCAGACTGGCTCAAGGTGGCAAAAAAGTCTTATATATAAACCTCGAGACATTCCAGAATTATTACAATCTGCTAGGTGATGATATAAAGCGAAGATACATGTCAGACAAACTCATGCATGCAATCGCGATCAATCCTCATATGGCAGCTGACCGTGCAATTGAAGAGATGATACATGGTCAGATTGATATGATCCCGCAGTTAAAAGGTCTGACAGGAACCTATCAGATAACATTTACATCTCTGCTAGCACTTATAGATGAGCTGGCAGGAAGACAGATATACGATTATATAATTGCTGAATTCCCGCAAGGACTTACAACAGATATACAGATGAGACTATTCTCCAGTGAAAGGATTCTGCTAACAGCCCTTCAGGATAAGGACAGCGCTGGAAGGATAGAAGCTTTTGGAGATATCATGAAACCCCTCTCAGGGCAGCTATATATAACATGTACAAGATATGACTGTTACAAGGAAAATTATATTAAAGATATATCAGGCAAACTAGGATATCCCATATGTGAGTATATACCGCATCTTGATATATATAATATTGATTCGCTTATAGGTAGAGGATGCTATAAATTTACAGCAGCAGCCCTTGGATAGTAGCAAAATGATTATGAATAACACCTAATATTGGTGGCTCCAGTACGATAACTTACCGGAAATTTTATGGCTTTTTATTCATCAGCTAAATATGCCATTAAAAAGAGAAGGTTAACATCGGACTGTTACCATAGAAACCAAAAACCAAAAAGTTAATGGAGGAAAAACAAATGTCAGAAACAAGAATTGGAATTGATCGAGACTTAGCAAGTCAGGGGTTAACTTCTCTTACCTCTGTAATGGAGATGCTTGAGAATGCAAAGCAGGCATACATCCCATACAGAGATAACTGCAACGAAGTATTCGGTGACGAGCTTGGTGCAGAGGTTCATGAAGCAGGAGAAAATCTTATCTTAGGACTTGACAAGATCAACGAAACAACAGATACCATCGTTAAATGGGGTAAGGATCTTTCAGATTCATATGTATCTGTTAAGGATGCATGTAAAGCAATGTTTGCAAAATTCAGGTAATTTAAAGTACTAACAATAAAAACGAAAGAAAATGGAGGAAAATCAAAATGGCATTATCATCAAGCGCAATATATATTGATACAGTAGGAGTAAATGAAACATCAACTGCAACTAACAAGATTATGGAGAGTCTCGAGCAGGGTTCTCAGGATACTTGGAAGGCTATTGAGTCTCTTGCAACAGATGCTATCTCAGGTGGGGCAGCTAACCAGCTGGGCATCACAGGAGAAGATTTCGTAAAGAATATTAAAACATTAGTGGAATATGCTTCCACATTAACATCTGCGATCAATAAGACAGGTTCTGAATACATAGCAGTTGATGAAGCTGGTACACATGCAGCTCAGGGTAACGCCTAAGCATAAATAGTTTTGAGCTTTTATACTGTCTGCGTCTAAATGGCGCAGACAGTTAATTTAATAATGACCTATAATCGGGGAGGAAAAGAGGCAATGGCAGTTTGTAGGTGTGCTGAAAAGGATATGTGCCAAAGAGACTTGACCCGCTTGTCAAAGGCAAGTGGATTTACAGGTGATGCAGCAAGTGATGATTCAGAAATGAATAATAATCTAAATGATGGAAAAGGAAACGTTCCTTCATCATTTACTTCAGATAAAGAGGGTGATCTGTTAAGCTCAGTGGATGATGTCCATAATGAAATGACAGACAAAATATCAGGATGCAGTTCAGAAATATCAGAAGCAGTAAGCAGAGTACAATCTGCATATAGAGCATATTGCTTTGAAGATGCTATATATCATGCAGAAGAGGCATTAAAAGGACATTAAAATTCCCAAATACTAACGAGGAGAAACGGTCATGAAAAATAGAATATTCATGCTTGTGCCACAAGTATTTAATATAGCTGATAAATTAGGTATTTATAGCGATGATCAGACCAATATGATAGAAGAATACTATCTTACATCTATGAAGATGGTAGCAGATATGGAAGGAGCGTCAAAAGATAGTCTTGAGGCAGCTGCCAACCAGATCAAAGAAGAATCATTTGATGCTATAGGAAGATTGGCTGGTTTTAATCTGGTATATCATCTTACAGGAAAAAACAGATTAAGTATAGATCAAGAAGGCGCAGAAACAGCACTTCCCGCAGCAGGAGTTGTTGCCGGAGCAGCGGCTGGAGCTGCAGCAGCTGCCGCTGCCAGTGGAGCGTCAGAAACAACAAGTGATAATAATGGTAATTCTGCATCTGGTGATTATAACGAAATGTATGATACTCTTTCTGATGATCAGAAGCAGTTTTTAGATAATATTGATAAGCTTGATTATTCCGAAGAAAAGAAAGAAGGAATGAGATATGCAGCAGCATGTTTAATGGCTCAAGGATATGAAAAGGAATTTGTTGCTGGTGTATTAGCTAATATAGCTTGTGAAGGTGAACCAGGTCGTTTTGAAAGTTCAGCTTATATATCACATCCAGAAAAAGAGCCGGCATATTTAAAGGCTTTAGATGAACATCATAATTATAGAGATACAATGTCAGGCAGATCTGTTTCTGAAGTTGGCATTGCTGAAACCAGAGCTTATCTTGATGAGATCAATGCTCATGATAATGAGTATGATACAACATACTATGTATATGATGAGGATTCAGGACAATATGTTGCAAAAAGTACAAAACCAGATCTTCGTTTTGGTATAGGAATGGCACAGTGGACTGATGATGGAAGAGCAGGTAGCTTAATAGATCTTTATGATCAGATGTGTGATACAAATCATCCGTCAACTTCAGAGTGTGCTAGAGTAGAAGGTACTTATATGGCATATGAACTTACAGGACACGATGGAGTACCTGATCATTCAAGTGTATATCAAGAATGGAAAGCAGCATATGATAAAGGACAGGCATCTGTATATGAGGCAGGATATAATGTATGTGCAAACTACGAAATCCCCAAAGATACAGCAACTGCTTCAACAAACAGAGGAAATATTGCTGTAGATATATATAACACTTTGACTAGCTAATGAAAGGACAATCATGAAAAAAAGAATCATATCAGTAATGTTAGGTGCAATGATATTATGTGCTGGATGTGGCGCGGCTATCAATATTGAAGAAGATGAAATAACGTCTGAAGATAAAGTAGAAGAATTTGAAGATGCCAAAAGTGAATCTTCAAATGAAGTTGCTACTATTTCTTCTGAAGAATCAAGTGTTGATACTTCAGAAGAAATAGATATCACTGATGAAGAAGATGATACAACCAAAGATACTGATACAAGTAAGGATGAAGATGATAGTACAAATGATGTATCTAGATATGAATCCTTTGTGTCAAATACTGAAGAAGTATTTTTTGATGAGTCAGGTAGTGATATCCTACCATATAGTTTGCAGAGAAATTTTGATCTTTCCAAGGGATACACAATTGATGAAATTGTAGAAGCATCATTGGATTCTTATACAAGCTATGATGATAGTAAGGACGATCCAAGTTTTGAAACAAAGTATATTGATTGTGGTAATGATGGTATTGACGAACTTCTTGTAGATATTCGTTTTCCTGGAATGGAAACTGCTGATTACACGGATTACGAAGAGAAATATGTTGATCGTTGGGTTATCAAAGAAATAGATGATAAGCTCATCGTTAAATATGTTGGAGCTTTAAGACATGAGAGCTACACCATTATAAACGATTATGGATATATCAAAAATGAGGTGATGGGAGCATATAACGGTGTCCTTTCAGAAAGCTATGGCTACTTGGATGCTGATGCAAATTGGGTTCTCTACTATAAGTATAATTATTATCTTGACATGGATGATTACGTAAGAGAAAAAGGTAATTACGGATATGATCTGGACTGCTCTTCAGATGGCTGGAGCAATATGCAGGTTGAAGAGTATATATTCGATGATGAAGCAAGAATTACTGATTCTAAGGATAGCGGCTTTATAACATATTATAAATATGATAGTGACGGAAGAATTGAAGATGACTCAATTTATGAAGACTCATCTATATACAAGAAGACGTTTGATGATGTAGATGTTAACATCTGTCCTTATAGCGAAGTAGAAAAGCGTCTTGAAGAGCGAAGAGAAGAAATTGGATTATCTGAAGATGTCATGGGATAAGTTAAAAGAGTAGGATTACTTAACTGCTTCTTCTTTATATATCGAAGAAGAAGTTAAGTAATATACAGAAAAAGATATAATTGGGAGATAATACATAAATTATGAACAGAACAAAATGGGATCTCAATCAACTTAAAGAAGTACAGAAACAACAGGAAGTGGCAATGACTTCCACAGAGCAGGTAATAAATAAGGCACGAAATGATCTGAATTCCATGACAGAGGAAGTCTGGGAAGGCGAAGACGGGGATATGGCAAGAGAACTTCTTGGAGATCTTGTCTATAAAGAAATGCCTCAGACCTGGAAAGAGATAGACGCAATAAATACAGCTATAAAGAAGGCTCAGAAGACAGCTAATGAATCCAAGAATTTCTGTAATGAATTTTCCCAGATATTTAAAGATGGATCACTACCTTCAGAAACAGATTCAGCAGAGTGTAGCGGAGAATTATTATGTGACACAGGAAGCTGCGATTTACTTAAAGCAGCTATGGGTGCAGCAGGAAAGAAAGCGGTTAACGTAAAAAGAAATATAGAAACCGTAGAAAATATCCTTTCAGAGCTTGAAACACCAGAAGCAAAATTTGATTATACATCATATACAGGACCTATCAAGGAGCAGGCACAGAATGTTACTGATCGAACAATGATGTTTAATAATGCAGTTAGTAGATATGAAAGCAAAGTAAAAGAGATGGATGAAACATTAGCCAGAGAACTGATGGAAGCAATTCCTGGGGCAGTACCGGTTAGATTTGATCCCTCAATACTTTTAAATAAAGATATAATTCACATGAAAGATGGTGATATTGTTAGCTGGCTAAAAGCGTATCAAAAGATCAATATAGCAGATAACATGGGTCTTGCGCATGCACAAAGCAATATAAAAACATCTTCAGAAAATCAGAAGCCTGATTTGTCCGATGTTACAAACAATCAGGCATCAAATGTTAAAGTAACAACAGTAAAAACAACAAACAATAACACGACTCCAACCACCCCAGATCAGAATATTGTAGATTTCTATAACAGCTTACCTAAGGAAATACAGGAAGTATTAGGTGATACTTATGAGGAATATTCTCAGTATATATCATATACAGATGATGGCTTTTATTTTATCAATAAGCCTTTGTCGGAGATTATGATGTCTTCTGAGGGAATAGACGCTACGGACGAATGTCCTTATTTAGACGCTAATGGAAATACACAGAATGATTTAGTTGGTAAGTATGATAATCAATATATTGTTGGATTAAAAAATAGTGATGGAACATATACATATTCGTTAGTAAAAATACGTCCTGAAAGAGATGTAGATGGTTCAAGTAATTTAAAGGGAAATGCAGGTACAGCTATACCTTTTGTTGAATTTGATATGGATAGTTTAGCTGAGTCTATGAGAGATGGAAATATTAGTAAAGAATTATCAATATCACTAATGGCATGTGTTCATGGTACAAGAGAGTATTATTCAGAAGAAGAAGGTAGAATGGTAACAATACCAGCAAAAGAGAATAAAAAGCTTTTGAAATATTTCATGAATAGTGACTGTCAGGCTAATTATTTAATTGCAAACATGGCAATAAAAAAAGATTTGGAAAATCCAAATTTATATAATGAAGAAACTGGAACATATACAACGGAGTGGACGTTTAATCAGTTTGATGAGTATTGTCAGAGGAGATTAGAAGAATTAGAAAGCGCAGGAATTGTAGTACGAGAAGAATTCATAAATGGAAAAGGTAAAACTGATTATAAAATTACATTAAATATAAATACAAAAGACGGATTATCTCAGGATGAAATCGATGCACTTATGTGTGTTACAACAGGAAATCCAACGCTTCTTAGTTTTGGCGCTGAGACACAAGCACATGCCTGTGTTTATTATTATGATGTACTAGGTTTTACAAGAAGTAGTACTATTAAAGCGGATGCTGGTGTAAATGAAAATGAAAGTAGTAGTAAAGCTCCAGAAGGACCATACAAGCAATATTATGTAGATTATTATTATGATGAATATGGCACTAAATATGAATATGGTCCGGGAGAATATATAGTTAATCAGCAAGAGGCTTTTGGAGATGATGCTTACGGATATATTGATGGATATTCTGCTCAATAATAATTCGCTATTAAATCATTTACATTTAAAGAGTATAGGATGGTAGAAATGAAAAATAAACTTATTACTATAGGTCGTTTTGTGGGAATAGTTTTATTTATTTCCCTAATTGCGTTTCTTAAGCTAGGAAGAAGAGAAGTAGATACCGTATATAATCCATTAGACGAAGATTATTATGTTACAACGACAAGAGAAATATCAAGAGAGTATCTTGATGCAATGTCCACAGATCAGCTTGTAAAGAGGCATATGGACAACAGGGTTTCTATTGAATGGAATGAAGATTACGTTTCTGTAAGTGTAAGAGATCCTAAATATGGAGGAATCAAAAGAAATTTTTATCTTGATGGAAGAATAACATCGGAAAATTGTGATTGGAAACCAGATTTTTAGTTTTGGGTGAGAAAATGTAACGGTTTTTAACTGAAATTGGTAATTAAGGGAGAACAGAAAATGTAAATCCTCCTATGCATACTTGTGCTAAATACTATAGATGCATAGGAGGAATGATTTTTTCAAAATATTCAGTTTTTAAGCGAGGAAATAATAAAGTTTTATCAGGAGAAGTTATGAAGAGAGTTAAATGGGATCTTGACCAGCTTAAGGGAGTACAAAAGCAACAGGAAATAGCAATGACATCCACAGAGCAGGTAATAAATAAGGCACGAAATGATCTGAATTCCATGACAGAGGAAGTCTGGGAGGGCGAAGACGGAGATATGGCAAGAGAACTTCTTGGAGAGCTTGTCTATAAAGAAATGCCCCAGACATGGAAAGAGATAGACGCAATAAATACAGCTATAAAGAAGGCTCAGAAGACAGCTAATGAATCCCAGAATTTCTGTAATGAGTTTTCTCAGATATTTAAAGATGGATCAATGCCATCGGAGACAGATTCAGCAGAATGTAGCGGAGAACTGCTATGCGACACGGGAAGCTGCGATTTACTTAAAGCAGCTATGGGTGCAGCAGGAAAGAATGCGGTTAACGTAAAAAGAAATATAGAAACCGTAGAAAATATTCTTTCAGAGCTTGAAACACCAGAAGCAAAATTTGATTATACATCATATACAGGACCGATCAAGGAGCAGGCACAGAATGTTGCTGATCGAACAATGATGTTTAATAATGCAGTTAGTAGATATGAAAGCAAAGTAAGAGAGATGGATGATACATTGGCCACAGAACTGATGGAAGCAATTCCATCAGCAGTACCTGTTCCATTTGATCCATTCTGTTTGCATAACGGAAAAACAATAAAAATGGGTGGCGGAGATATCGTAGAATTTATCGAAGCACTCAAAGCCATAGAACTTGGTGGAAAGTTCGGAATAAAAGAGATACAGGCTATTCTAAAGATCCTGTTTGGAAAAGAAAAGGTTGATATATCAGACTTAACAGAGACAGAACTTGTGATGGCCTTTATAAAATTGACCAAAGAACAGCAAAAGGCAATCCTTTTGGAAATGGGTCTTACAGCAGCACAGATAGCAGCAATATTGGCAGCAGGATTACCGTCAGGACTTGCAATACCCAAAGCAATCCTTGGAAAGAAACTGGCTAAAACAATCATAGAGGCAATAAAGAAGTACCTTAAAGAGCATGATCAGGGAGATGACCAGGCTGATAACAGCGGAACAGAAGAGGAAACCGCTGATGAAGATATTGAAAATATAGATAATAGCTATGAAGAAACATTAACTCCTGGTGACCCTATCTATAAGCGAGGAGATAGTGGAGAAGAAATACGACAAATACAACAGTGGCTTAAGGATAATGGATATTATACAGCTGGTAAAGTAGACGCGGATTATGGTGGAGGAATGGAACTTGCAATTGCCAGATACCAGCGTCAGCATGGACTACCTGTAACTGGATATATAGATCAAAACACATTAGACTCCTTGAATGAGACGATGGAAATCGGAGGAATAGACCAATATCAGCCATTTGTGGTGGATATGGATTATATTAGAGAGAACTACGATCTTACAGAAGATCAATATAAAACGTTAGAAAGAATATATAATGACACTTCTTTAGGATTAAGTACAGAGAAAAAGAATTCAATGTTGGTAATAGCTGCTGAATTGTATGCTAAAGGAATGAATGATTCATTTGTAGCTGGAGTATTAGCAAACGTTGAAGCAGAAGGATCAGCTGGTCAGTTCCAGAAGTGTAGTAAAGCATGCAGAAGGAAGATAGGCGAAAAGCAATATGAATATTATGATCCAGAAGGGATTAATTACTCAAGGGATTATAGCGGAGGAAATATTCAGGCAATAGGATTACAAAAGGCACTGGAGCTTGCCGAAAAAGTTGAAAGCAATGCTAATTATGGTATGGGATCTGCGCAGTGGACCTATCCATCAAGGAGAAATGCATTGTTGGAAGCCTATAAAGAAGCTCTTGGATATCCGGATGATGGAAATCCAACACAAGAACAGAATTATCCTACAGAAGAACAATGTATAAGAATAGAAGCGGCATTTGAAGCGGGCGAATTAGACTCCTGGACATGTACAATCAAAAATAAAACATACGATTTAACAGATTATTGGGAAGGTCAAATAGAAGATTTGGACTCCAAGGAGGCTGCTATATTAGCTGCGCAAGATGTTTGTAAGTATTATGAAATTCCAGAGGATACTGAAACGCAAGCATCAACCAGAGGCGATAGAGCTGGAGAAATATATGATGTACTAAAAGGAGAATAAACGTGAACATAAAAAAAATAGGAATATATTTCATGTGCACATTACTATTATCCGGTTGTAGTTCGTCATCTCTGATGCTGGATACAGAAGAAGAGGATAGTCGTACAGAAGATATCAAAAATGTTGATGAGTCTGGAGAAACAGATGATTCGAATTTGTTAAATAGTTCCGATGAAAAAACTAGCGAAGACGACTCTGAATCAAATAGTAGTGATCAAAGTGATAATGATGAGGCCGTATGGGATTCTCCAATGGCTGAATATGTTCCAGAGTCACCATATTCATACTATATAAAATTTGTAAATGAAGAAATCGCTACCAGATCTGATGATAAATACTTCTCGGATTATATAACAGGAGATTATAAATACGTATGCTGTGATCTTAGCGGTGATGGAATTGCAGAACTGGTTATTTTGTCTTTTGAAGATGATGAAGAGAGGCTGGTTGTATTTAGTTATGACAGCGATAAGGATGAAATCTATAATTCGATAAATCGCAAATATAATTCTGATTGTGATTACATTTCAAAGAATGGCTTTGCACTTATCAATTCATATGAAGATGAATCCGGCAACAGATATAGCGGTAAGACAGATGACGAATCCTATACCCAGAAGATCAGTATAATATTGTCAGACGACTCTTCAAAAATGGGTTATTCATTATTCCAGTGGAAGAGAGAGGCAGGAAGTAGCGAGTATGATGGACCTTCTGAAGATATTTATGATCAGATAATGGAAATGGCCTCAGATCAGGTAATATTCTCTGAAGGAAAGGATCCTGGAGATATGATCCCGTATCTAGAAGAATGTGAAGAGAGCTTTGAAGATTCAATTGAGGAATATAAGAAGTTTAAACAAAGCGGGAATGGTATTTTTAGAAATCTTAGTATTATAGATTTACCTGACAATGAATATAAAGAAGCAGATGCAGCATATGAAGCATTCTTGAATAATGAGACAACTGTAAGATGTGAATATGGAATTAAGGCATATAATACATCATTTTCATATATTTACGGGGAAAAGTATACCTTGTCCCAGTGGCTTGATCAGGATGATTCTGATACATTGGAAACCCGTTATATTGATTGTGGAAACGATGGTAGCAAAGAGCTTGTAGTAAGTGTTACGGAGGAATTAAATCAGGAGCCTTTCGAGTATATATATGTTATAAGCTTTTATGATGGTCACTTATATTTGCGCTTTCTTACGCAGAGTAGCTCAAGGTCAGATACTTCCATTGGAGATAACGGTTATATTTTAGATGGCGGTAGTTCAAGCGAATATGTTGAAATTATAAATGAAGCTTTTTTAGATTCAGATATTATATTTCATTACATTTATCAGTTAAAAAAGGTAAGTGGAGAAGGTTTAAGAGATTATTTTACAGATATAGACGAAGAAGCAGAAGAACTTTTAACAATATACATTTATAACATAGATGATGAAACATATTATGTTGCTTACTACGATTATGAAGAGGTAACAACTGAGGCAGATCATACTGATTTCATGAAATCTTGTGAAGAGCAGGGAATAGTTTTTTCTTCACAAGAAGATATAGATGAGCTTATAGAAGAGCAGAAATACAGTAATGGTTTCTGAAGATTATAGCGGATTAAGCGATCAGTAACGGGGAATGATCGGGCATAATCAAAATAATATAGGAAAAAGTTTTAATGGAGAATTAATATGAGTAGAGTAAAATGGAATCTAGACCAGCTCAAGGAAGTGCAGAAGCAGCAGGAAAATGCAATGACTGCCACAGAGCAGGTAATAAATGATGCAAGAAATGATCTGAATTCCATGACAGAAGAAGTCTGGGAAGGCGAAGACGGAGATATGGCAAGAGAACTCCTTGGAGAACTTGTATATAAGGAAATGCCACAGACATGGAAAGAGATAGATGCAATAAATACAGCCATAAAGAAAGCTCAGAATACAGCTTATGAATCCAAGAATTTCTGCAATGAATTTGCTCAGATATTCAAAGATGGATCACTGCCCTCAGAGACTGATTCAGCAGAGTGTAGCGGAGAGCTATTATGTGACAGAGGAAGCTGTGATGTACTTAAAGCAGCTATGGATGTGGCAGGAAAGAATGCGGCTAACGTAAAAAGAAATATAGAGACTGTAGAAAATATCCTTTCAGAGCTTGAAACACCTGAAGCAAAATTTGATTACACATCATATACAGAACCGATCAAGGAGCAGGCGCAGAATGTTGCTGATCGAACAAAGATGTTTAATAATGCAGTTAGTATATATGAAAGTAAAGTAAGAGAGATGGATGATACATTGGCCACAGAACTGATGGAAGCAATTCCATCAGCAGTACCTGTTCCATTTGATCCATTCTGTTTGCATAACGGAAAAACAATAAAAATGGGTGGCGGAGATATCGTAGAATTTATCGAAGCACTCAAAGCCATAGAACTTGGTGGAAAGTTCGGAATAAAAGAGATACAGGCTATTCTAAAGATCCTGTTTGGAAAAGAAAAGGTTGATATATCAGACTTAACAGAGGCAGAACTTGAGCTGGAATTTATAAAACTGACAAAAGAACAGCAAAAGGCAATCCTTTTGGAAATGGGTCTTACAGCAGCACAGATAGCAGCAATATTGGCAGCAGGATTACCGTCAGGACTTGCAATACCCAAAGCAATCCTTGGAAAGAAACTGGCTAAAACAATCATAGAGGCAATAAAGAAGTACCTTAAAGAGCATAATCAGGGAGATGACCAGACTGATAACAGCGGATCTCAGGGAACAGGAGATGGAACTGCTGCTGAAGATATAGAAGAAATTGAAGAAGTAGAAGAAACAGTTGAAGTCCCTGAAGGCGCTGTGGGATATGGTTCGGAAGATCATAATAAGGTAAAGCTTATTCAGAGACTACTTCAGCTTGCTGGAATGGACGTTGGCGGAGCTGATGGTTCATATGGCCCCAAAACAGCTCAGGCTGTAATGGATTTTATTAAGCAATATGGTGATGCTTATGGTCTTACCCTGTGTCCATTTGGCGAAAACGGAGAACAAACATACGTAGATGAAAAGACGATGGCGGCGCTTTTAGCTGTTGCTGCTAGTAAACTTCAAGAAAAATATGGAAATGAGGCGCACTTAGATTTAGATGGTTCAAGTGTAACAGAAAAAGACGACTGGGTTAGATGGGCTGTAGCACAGAATGGTTTTTACGAAGTAGAAGAAAACGGATTAACTAACGGAACACCATTTGGAATGTTCACTAATGTTGATAATGATGCTTGGTGTGCATCATTTGTGTCTTGGTGCTTAGCTATGGCTGGTGATACAACTTTACCATATACTGCTAGGACTAGTGAGATCAGGCAGAATGCTATTGACTTAGGAATCTATAATGATGTTAGAAATCCAGGATCAGAAAATTATAACCCAGATTATATTCCGAAAGCAGGCGATGTTTTCTATAGACCGAGATATGATAAGGATGGAAAACAGGTAGGAGGTCATGTTGGATTCATAGCAAGCATTGAAGATAATGGAGATGGTACATATACAATAAGAACTATCGAGGGAAACACGGGCGATAATACAGATCATGTTGGTGGCCGTACTTACAAACTTACAAAGGAAGAATTTGGAACCAAATTTGAAGGTTTTGTCGATATGGACAGAGATGAAAAGACTTCTTGTTCAGATAATGTTAATTATAAAACAGATGATGATTGAAAAGGGTAGAACAAAGTGAAAAAGAACTTATTAAAACACATAACTGGAGCTATGGTAATAGTCACATTTTTATCCGGATGTAATAGTGCACAGCTTATTCTTGATTCGGATGATGAAGTCGGTACGGAAGGTTCTGTGGAAAATACTTCAGAAGATGAGTATGGCAGAGCATTAGACAATTCCATAGAAGAAGTTTCAAAAGATGATGAAGATGTTATTACTGATGAGTCTACTACAGAATCTTCGGAAGATGAAAGCGAAGATGATTCAAACGAAACATCATCTAATAAATCTACTGAAGAGCTTTCAGATTATGATTCTGCAGAAATGATGGATGGAAATTCTCTTTCTCAAGATGAACTTGATGAGTTTGAACTGTTTCTAGATCAAAAAGATAATTATGGATTTACGCAGGCATCTTTCAAAGACGCAGAACACATTGACTGGGGATATGTACTTGCTTATGGTGCCGGTATAGCAAATTGTGAGTATTCACAGGATGCGGTAGATGCATATCTTGAAGCCGGTGATTATGATTCGGTTGAATATGATCTTATAGCTTTATCAGGAGATGATGTCAGAGCATTTGTAGAAAGCAAAACAGGCATAACAGATTTTGACGTTTCATCTGTATCTGGATTTATCTATGTCGAAGAATATGACATTTTGTTTTCACAAGTAAGTGATGCTTATGATAAAGATGTATTTTGCCAGGAAGGCGTAAGGAATGGAGATCTGATACAGGTAGTTATACATACTGGATGCCAGACCAATAACAGACGTATCACGCTTCAAGAAACAGGGGATTCTGATAATCCATATAGATTTGTTTCCAATCGTGAACTCTGGGAAGAGAATGCTGTAAAAATTATTGATGCCCCTATATATCAGAATTCAGGCACAGTTACCTGCGCAGTCATCAGTACAAGTAATGGTTTGTCTGTTGAGATAATAGATGATAATGAGGTTACCTGTGTTGCGTATCTTGGATTTAGAAAGTCTGAAGATGTTGATATAAAGCAGTATGGCGATGTTAAAGAGATAGAATTCTGGGATGTGGATAGCGATGGACTTGGAGATATGGTAGCTATCCTGTCAGATGGAGATAGTTCCATTGCCTTATTATGTATGGGCTATGTTAACGAATGGGATGAAGGCTATGCTGTATCTGAAGTCAAAGTAACCGATTGGCTTGGCGAGAACGTTGACGATATGACAGCAGACAACGTTATTGGTTATATCCTGGATCATCAGGACGAGTTTAAAGATTTATAAACACAACGGTAAGAGGTGATGTCAAAATTGGCATTACCTCTTTTTTACGTTTTGACTGACCAAATGCATTTCGTCGTATAAAAAATGCATTTGGTCGGATGTTAAACCAACAAAACGTAAAAAAATATATAATGATGTAAGCTTTAGCGTATTTTTAGAAAAAATCTGATTTATGTTCCATTACTAATAAACAATTCAGTCTACATATTATTGATGAGGATGAATATGAATATGAATTACAGCGTTATTATTTATAGCAATAAATTTTACAAAGAGATATCTCTCGAGAATAAGCCTTCGCTTTCAATAGGTAATACAAAAGAATGCCAGTTAAGATTTGGAAAGGGCAGATTCTTCGAAGACTTCCGTTTGGATATTTTGAAACAGGAAGATAAATATATTCTTACAGTATCTGGAAAGGTAGATCTTAGCACAGAAAAATCTGTTAAGGAGAAAGTTCATTTCCTTAACATTGGAGATCGTATATCAGTCAATTATGAAGACTCAGGCATTTCATTCCTTTATATTGAATTCGCATATGATTTTGGTATACATTCCAAAGATTACAATATGAAGATAAATATCCCGAAACAGGGGCAGTTCTTGATGGGATCAATGTCTGGATGTGAGATTACAATAAGTGATCCTATGATTGGCAAGAGTTATCTTTCAGTTTCAGCTGAAGAAACTGCGAAGGGATGCGCTTATAAGCTTGATATATCACATGCTCCTTTTGCTGTATCTGTGAATGGATTCCCGGTAAGAACGGATAATGCTATTTTTACTGAAAATAGTTTTCTATCAGTATATGGACATGATTTTTATTATAGGGATGGATCGTGGTATGTAAGTGATGATGGAAATGTTACCACTTCTTTTAACTGTGAGCATATTAAGCAGTCGAATAATGAGCTTAAATACCCGAGGTTTGTAAGAAACTTCAGACTTCAGTATAAAGTACCATCTGAAAAACTGGAAATTAAAGATCCCCAGGAGCAAACACCGGGAGATGAAAAAGAATTTTTTTGGACAATACTACCTATGCTGACCTCTCTTGTTATTATGGTCGGATTACGAAGCATGGTTTTCAAGGGCGGAGCCAAGTTCGCGTTATATATGGGAGCTATGATGGGCGTGAGCCTTATTATGACCATAATTAACTTCTTTAGAAGCAAGAAGAAGCAGCGTAAGAAAGAAGTTGAAAGATACGAAAAATACGAAGCTTACATGGACCGAAAGGAAAAGGAAGTTCAAGAGGCAAGAGATCAGGAAAAGGAAATTCTGACGATCATGAACCCTTCTGTAATCGAGGCTGTAGATCGTATTCGTGATTTTGATGCTCACCTTTTTGAAAAGGACCAGGATCAGGAAGATTATCTTAATATAAGAATTGGTGTTGGAAGAGTAGAATCTTTAAGACCGGTTGAATTCAAGGAACATGATTATATTGAAATTAATGATCCGCTTATGGATTATCCAGAGAAAGCACATGATAAATACAGATATATGGAAGATATTCCTGTTACGGTTAATTTTAAGGATATAAACGCACTTGGAATTGTTGGTCACAGAGAAGGGCTTCGTAATATTCTATACAATCTTATAATCAGTATTGCTGCACAGCACTTTTTCAATCAGGTCCATATGTTTTTGATCATTCAGGAAAAGGATGTTGCTGACTTTGGGTGGACCAGATGGATTCCGCATATGACAAATGATGAAAGTGGAATTCGTTTTATATCCTATGATGAGGATTCAAGGAAAAGGTTATTACAGTACCTTTATTCTGAACTTAATGCAAGGAAAAACGAAAAGAATAACAATGTACAGTTTTTACATTTTGTAGTTTTTGTTTATAGGTCAGAAGAAATAAATGGTCATCCTGTTACTGAATTCGCAGAAGAAGCAAAGAGTCTCGGATGCACATTCGTATTTCTTGATGAGTATTCCGAGCAGATACATTATGCAATAAATAAGGTAATATTTCTTAATTCCGAGAATAACAAAGGTACCCTGCAGGATGTAGAAGAAGCAGAAATAGTTCAGGAATTCTCATATCCTGTATTATCTTTAAGCCAGGTTTCAGAGGCTGCAATTAAACTGGCACCTGTATATGTTGAAGAGATCAATATTGACAGTTCTCTGCCCAAGAACATGTCACTATTTACGCTGCTCAATGTTATGAGTGCATATGATCTTAATCTGGATATGAGATGGAGTAGCTCGGATATAACACAAAGCATGGCTGCGCCTATTGGTGTTACAGCAGATGGAAGTGTACTTAGTCTTGATATACATGAAAAGGCACATGGTCCACATGGTCTCGTTGCGGGAACTACAGGTTCCGGTAAATCAGAGCTTTTGCAGACGTTTGTTCTTTCTTTGGCAACTCTTTTCCATCCATATGAGCTTAGTTTTGTAATCATCGACTTTAAAGGTGGTGGTATGGCCAACCAGTTCCGCGATCTTCCTCATCTGAACGGAGCTATTACTAATATTGATGGTAAGCAGATAGACAGATCGCTGAAGTCTATTAAGGCAGAGCTGATGAAGCGTCAGAGGCTTTTTGCCAAATATGATGTTAACCGAATCGATGATTATATCAAACTCTTTAAGGCAGGAACAGCTAAGATACCGCTCCCTCACCTTATTCTTATCGTCGATGAGTTTGCCGAACTTAAAACAGACCAGCCGGAATTCATGAAAGAGTTGATCAGTACAGCCAGAATTGGTCGATCACTGGGTGTTCATATGATTCTTGCGACACAGAAACCGGCAGGTGTCGTAAATGATCAGATTTGGAGTAACTCTAAATTTAAGCTCTGTCTTAAAGTTCAGGATGCATCAGACTCTAAAGAAGTACTTAAATCGCCGCTTGCAGCAGATATCAAGGAACCTGGACGTGCTTACCTTGAAGTAGGTAATAACGAATTATTCCTGCTATTTCAGTCAGCGTATAGCGGAGCGCCCGCAACTATGCTTGGCGTTGATGAACAAAAAGAGTTTGATTTAAAGGCGGTAGGTCTGGCAGGTCAGAGGCAGATAATCTACCATCAGGAAAAGAAGAAACAGGAAGAAGCTGAAACCCAGATGGATGCCATTGTCGCACACATTCACGAATACTGTGAAAGGAAGAAAATTGCGAAAATGCCACCAATCTGTCTTCCACCTATTGATAATAAAATACCATTTACTCTTGATGGATTTGTTAAGAGCGAAAGTGACATTCGTATTCCTTTGGGAATGTATGATGACCCGGATAATCAGGTACAAAAGCTAACTGAGCTTAATCTTACAATGAACAACGTTTTGGTTGCAGGATCATCAAGATCAGGAAAGACCAGCCTTCTTCAGCTGATAATAAGATCAGTATGTGAGCTGTATACTCCACAGGATGTAAACATTTATATCATTGATTTTGCATCCATGATTCTTAAGAAATTTGAGAAGCTCAAGTTTGTAGCTGGTGTCATTACTCCTCGAGACGATGACATGCTTAAGACCTTTATTAAGATGATCACAGAAGAAGTTGAGAAGCGTAAGAAGATTCTGGCTGAAAGTGGATATGGTTCATACAGTATATACAGACAAAGTGGATACAGAGATCTGCCGCAGATAATTCTGATGATCGATAACTTTGGTAATCTGAAAGAACTATATGAAAAATATGTAGATATTTTCCTGATGCTGTTCAGAGATGGAAATAGCGTTGGAATAACCGTAGTTACAACAATAACGCAGGCATCCAGAATGGGTTACAAGTATCTTGCCAACTTTGGTCAGATGTTGGCATACCACTGTGCTTCATCTCAGGAATATTCGACTCTATTTGAAAAGTGTAAGATGGAGCCTGATGATACACCGGGACGATTCCTTATATCAATTGATAGAACAATCTATGAAGGCCAGACATTTGAAGCATTTGATGCAGAAAATGACAGTCAGAGAATTGAGATCATTGATGAATACATAGAATCAGTGAATGAGAAATTCAAAGACTCTAAGATTAGTCGTATCCCTGTAATGCCGAATATAGTTGATGATGCATATTTCGAAGAAATTGGATACAGGAACAAGCTTCCATATGAGATTGCTGTTGGTATGGACTACCTTACAACGGATCTTAAGATATTAGATCTGATGACAAATGATTTCCTTGGAATGACTGGTTCAGAAGAGCACGGTCTTTACGACGTTGAGGACTATATTATTTCAACATTGCTTTCAAGAAGAAAAGAACATCCTGTTGAGATACGTATAGTAGACAGAATTGACAAGCACTTTGAATGGACCAAGAAATATGAAGACAATGTATTGTATACATTGAATCCAGGAAATGCTCCATACTTTGTCAAAGATATAGAAATGGTTATGGCAGAAAGATATAAGAACAAACTTGCAGGTAAGGATATTGAAGACGAGCATGGTCTTATGGTTCTGTTTATTAACAATCAGGATTCATACAATGCAATTGATAACAACCAAGAAGCATTGCAGATGTTTACAAGGCTTACAAGTAATTATAGACAGTTGGGAATGTGCATAATCATGGGCCAGATTCCAAATGTCAGTCTTGGATATGGTGCTGCACAATGTATTAAAACTGCAAGAGATGCTCTTCGTTTCATGATGTTCTGCAATTTGGACGAACAGAGGAATGTAGATGTATCAATGACGGTATCAAGAGAATTTTCAAAGCCGCTTACAACTAATGAAGGATACTTCGTTGAAGGAAGCCATATTACTAAGTTGCGTACAGTAAAAATGGATAATATCAAAGTGGAAGAAGAGAATGAAATAACGGCTTGAAAAAGCAAAAAAGAAATAGATAGTAGTAGGAGAAAATGCTCGAATATGTAAAAAAGAGTACAGCTATTTATGGATTCATTAACTTATATAGTGATCAGGAAATAGAAGATGCTTTTAATGCAATTGTTTATGGGTGCAACAATAGCGAGCATGATTCAGGTAAGTATAAATCTGTAGCAGACATCCCAGAAAGATTATTCAGAAACTGTTATTTACAGATGCTTTTTCCAAATCAAATGGGTAAAAGTATCAAGGAAGTTTACGAGATATATCTGAGTGACTTGAAAAAATTATAATCAATCGCGTATTCCATCAAAATGATGATATTAATTGCTGTTTTATTCATCATTTTGATGGATAAATCTATTTTTTAAATAGATATGAATATTTTCTCTTTTGCTCTATGATAATATCCTTAACTCTTTTCTTGATATCGTCAGAGTATATATCTGCTTTGATAAGGATATTATCAATATCTTTATCAGTAAAATTAAAATACAGATTATTGCCGTATAGAGTTTCGGACAATTCTAATTGCTCATCAAAACTATCAGAAAAAGTTTTGGGCTTAACATTTTTTATCTCATCATATATGTCTGTGTTAAGAGGATAATCCATTTTTATATCAGATAATAGCGATGCTCCATTGTCATATATAGGGCACAAACTATATCTCCCATCCCTTATCACAACTGAGATATTGTGCGTATGCCTGTCTTCATTCAGAAACAGGGCATCTATAGTCAGTAATTTATTCATGTATATACCAAAGTCTTTGATTCCGGTAACTCTTTCAACTTGGTCTACTATGAATTCAAGTCTATTTTTGTGATCAGCAATTGAATAAATTCCTTTATTCAGTCCATCGCCAAATTGGTTTTTGAAAAGCCTTTCTAATGTAGTGATCTGACATCCATTTGTAAAGTCCTTGCTTTTACATCCGGTATATGCTATCGATTTATATTTTATGTTTATAGGTTCATAGATAACGTATTCATCAGGCCTTAATGTTGATTTTATCAATAAGTTTGACACAACATATTCAGCTAGACCTTCATATCCAAGATAATCTGCTTTATACCAGATGCCATTATTTTTCCATTTTAATTGATTTCCTTTGGATGAATTTCTGCCATCATCTTGCAGATCATATTCAAATAATTCCACTGAGTTATTTACCTGTCTATCTTTATCCAAAACTCATCCTCCGCCATCCGGCCTTCTGTCTTTTCGATGATTAAAATAGGATCATAAAATGGGATATCCAAGCGCTTTAGTTCTAGTTTCATTTTGTCTCTGCTTCTTGGAAAACACCTGGATTCAATGAATTCCTCATATTCCTCAAAATTCGGCTCGGTATTTACTCCAAACGCTCGCATCTGCGGATTATCAATGTAATTTTTTATTTTTACTTTACGGTTAGTTTCATCAATGTCGATGATAGTGCAAACCGTTGATCTGTACATGTAATACAGGCGCAGTTTCAACCTGTCCTCTGGAATTTCCAGTTTCTTTGGAATTGTAAGATCTCTTTTAATAAGCTCCAGTAATGTTATCACCGGACCTGAGATTTTAGACTTTCCTTCCTCCCACCTTTCAATGGTAGGTCTGGAGCATCCCAAAAAAGAAGCAAACTCTGCCTGGGTCATAGATAGCTTGAGTCTGATATCTTTAAATTCTTCCGGGGCTAAATTGGTAGGAGTAATATATTCTCTCTTCATATCAATACCTCCTACTGGAATAATATCATCAAAATGATGGATAATCAATCATATTTATCAATCATTATGATGGATATTTCTGCTTTTTTTATCATATCACGAAGGCTGGCTCTTTTTTGATTTATTACTCCCCAAATGCATTTCGTCGGATGAAATGTGCATTCTGTCGGAAAATTGAGACAGGTTATTTTTTTCATTGTATAGTGAACGTGCAGTCGGCACTTGGATGGACCGAAAAGTAATGACATTATAGTTTTGTGCCTGCTGCAAGTAAGTGAAACGTAATAGTAAATCACCCAAGAAATTTATTATTAGCGGTTCATAGGAGTAGCCTTCATAAGAGGCTACTCCGAAAACTGACAGACTTACTACCTTAAGTAAAGTCAGATGAATTAGATTACATCCGTTGGTATGGAAAAAGAGGGGATGAGCATTTGGGGAAATGCTCGAGTCAGAAGTTTTGCTATAAAGATAGCAGCAGGGTCCCGGGTAAATATATTCTGGGACCCTGTCCTTTTTTAAGACATTTTTTACAGGAATAACACCGAATATTGGTGGCTCCAGTATACCGTAGTGCTCAGAAGGATATGATCAATAAGTATTATGCTACTGTAATGAGAATGGTAGATGATATGGAAAGTGAGTCCAAGTCAAGCCTTGAGACGGCAGCGACTTATATTAAGCTGGAAACAGAAGATGCTATAGGAAGCCTGACTGAAGATAGCATGGGATAAATGAAAATGCACTATCACAATTTTGAAAAAATATTAGGTTCTGGGAACCGAGAATGGAAGTATAAAGAAATGAAGAATAAGTTTTTTAAAACTATAGCAGGAGCTATGGTAGCAACTATTGTTTTATCTGGATGCGACAGCTCTCAGATAAGTCTTGAAGCGGATGAAGCAGCAACGGAAGTTTCAAAAGAGGATGTTTCCGTGGAGAAAGATGAAGCTGGCACAGAAGAATCAGTGGAAGATGCTTCTACCAAGGACGCTTCTGTAGAGGAAAATACAGACGATGCTACATTGGATGAAAGTAGTGACGATGAAGACAGTGATGAGAGTGCAAGTTTAGATAACAGTGAGCTGTATGAAGCTTTCATCGATGGTTCTGAAAAGGTATATTTCAATGAAGAAGATGATATATTACCTTATCATTATCAACAGAATTTGAATTATGGCGAAGGCTATACCGTTGATGAACTGATTGAAGGGTCATTAGCTTCTTGTTACAAGTATGATGATAGTAAAGGTGATCCAACTTTTGAATCTAAGTACATTGACTGTGGTAATGATGGTATAAAAGAACTTGTTGTGGAAGTTCGCTTTCCTGGACTTGAAAACGATGAATATGAGGAATCAGAAGAATACTTGGATGAATGGGTTATCAAGGATATAGATGGAAAACTGGTTGCAAAGTATTATGGATATACAGCACATTACTGGTACACAAGTATTAATGAGTATGGATATGTTAGTGTAAATACTGTAGGAGCGTATCTCGGAGTACTTACAGAACAATTTGGATTTTTGGATGAGAATGCGGATTGGGTTCTGTACTATAACTATTATTACTACCTGGATATGGATGATTACGTAAGAGAAAAAGGTAATAAGGGTTTGATACTTGACTGCTCATCTGATGACTGGAACGAAATGCAGGTTGAGGAATATGTATTCGATGAAAAAGCACCCTATACTGACTCCGAAAAAACAGGCTTTATGACATATTATAAGTATGATAATGACGGAATAATAGATGATGATTCAATATATGAAGATTCATCCATATACAAGCAGACTTTTGACGAAGCAGGGGTTAATACCTGCCCTCGTAGCGAAGTTGAAGAGCGCCTTGAAAAGCGCAGAGAAGAAATCGGATTATCCGAAGAAATAATGTGACATATAAAATCCAAATAAATCCAAAAAGTGGGAAGTATGCAAAAAGCCGTAAAATAAGCTGTTTGATAAAATCGCATAAGAAGTCGGATTATGAGAAAAAAAGGGGTAATACTGGTAGCCTTATCAACAATAGGCTGTCTTCTTGCAGGCTGCGGCATGCTTTTAGGAATTTTGTTCTATGCCTATATGTGAAAGACCAGATGGATACTTTTGGAGATGATGCTTACGGATATATTGATGGATATTCTGCTCAATAATAATTCGCTATTAAATCATTTACATTTAAAGAGTATAGGATGGTAGAAATGAAAAATAAACTTATTACTATAGGTTGTTTTGTGGGAATAGTTTTATTTATTTCCCTAATTGCGTTTCTTAAGCTAGGAAGAAGAGAAGTAAAAATCGTACACAATCCATTGGATAAAGATTATTATGTATCGTTTTATCAGATAGGATATTTAAAAGATTATGAATATCATTGCATATGTATTCTGTATGGACCCAATGGAGAAATATCAAGAGAGTATCTTGATGCAATGTCCACAGATCAGCTTGTAAAGAGGCATATGGACAACAGAGTCTCTATCGAATGGAATGAAGAATATGTTTCAGTAAGTGTAAGAGACCCTGAATATGGAGGAATCAAAAGGAATTTTTATCTTGATGGAAGAATAACATCAGAAAAGTGTCATTGGGGAGCAGATTTTTAGTTTTTTGGTGAGAAAGTGAAAATACTATAGAAGAAGCAGTTAAAGATCAGGAAGATGGCGCTATAGCAGATTCTGAAGAAGATATTACGGAAGATGAAAGTAATAATGATTCTAAAAAGGCTCAGGATAATGTGTCTGACTATGATTCTGCAGAGATGATGGATGGAGACGCGCTTTACCAAAGTGAGCTTGACGAGTTTAAAGATTTATAAACACAACGGTAAGAGGTGATGTCAAAATTGGCATTACCTCTTTTTGGCGTTTTGACTGACCAAATACATTGTTGATTTACACTTAAAATTGACCCCCAAATGCATTTCGTCGGGTGAAATGTGCATTCTGTCGGAAAATTGAGACAGGCTATTTTTTTCATTGTATAGTGAACGTGCAGTCGGCACTTAGATGGACCGAAAAGTAATGACATTATAGCTTTGTGCCTGCTGCAAGTAAGTGAAACGTAATAGTAAATCACCCAAGAAATTTATTATTAGCGGTTCATAGGAGTAGCCTTCATAAGAGGCTACTCCGAAAACTGACAGACTTACTACCTTAAGTAATGTCAGATGAATTAGGTTACATCCGTTGGTATGGAAAAAGAGGGGATGAGCATTTGGGGAAATGCTCGAGTCAGAAGTTTTGCTATAAAGATAGCAGCAGGGTCCCGGGTAGACATATCTGGGACTCTGTCCTTTTTTAAGACATTTTTTACAGGAATAACACCTAATATTGGTGGTTCCAGTATACAGTAGTACTCAGAAGGATAACGATATAGAAGAGATTGATACTTCTGATAACTCAGATGAAAAAGAGAAGAAAACAAATACGGAGACCCGATAGCTATGAATAAGAAAAAAATAATATTTATATGCCTTTTCTTGACGAGTATTGTCAGCGTAATCATCTATTATTCAGTAAAATCATACTTATATCAGAAGGAGCAAGAAACAATACAACAACAACTAATGTTAAACTGGTTTGGTTATGGTTCTCAAGAAGACAATACTGATAATACAATAAATCCTTTATATACTGATACTATTATAAGATGGGAGGAAGAAGGTCTGCTTATAATAATGAGAGAAACAGGAGTTTGGACTGATGCAACATGTAAACATGTTTCGGATTCATTTACAAACAAGGATTCACTAGAATATCAAATATTATATGGTGGAATATTATTTGACAACATAGATTATGTGGATTTTACTGATGCTATGTTGAGTATAGGGTGGGTTGTAAAAAGTGGAACATATGATCCAAGGGATATGCATGATTATTGGGAGGAAGCTGCACTTAAGGAAGCAACGAATGACTATGAGTAAAAGAAAAAAATATATTATTATAAGATAAAGCCTTCGAAGGCAGGTGTTGAAGAAGATATAGATGATATAGAAAAGGATGAAAGTGAGATAACAGCTTAGCATGTATATTCATATTGTTAACTTGAATTAATCGCACAGGAATGACATAATATCATATCTAAATCATTGTTTTTTAGGAATAAATCTTTTCTGGCAGTTAACAGTTTAGATATTAATAATTCAAACCTTCCACTTGGACGACGCAGTATCACCAAAGGATTTACGGTGACGGGCAGTATATAGATCATTGCCATGCTTTTTAATCGTTTTATTAAATTCATGAGCATGATAGATGGAGATTTCCATTCTGCCCGGGGTCCACCTGTCTGAGCGAAGCGAGTTTGGACCCCAGAATGGAAAGCGCCAGATATTATGCCATGAATTATAAAACGATTAACAGCATGGCAATGATCTATATACTGCCCGTCACCGTAAATCCTTTGGTGATACTGCGTCGTCCAAGTGGTGCTTGAATAAATAATCGTTAACTGCTTTAGAAAAGATAAGAGGTTTTTATGTTACAGATCGGATCACTTATTGATGGAAAATACAAGATACTGAGTATAATCGGACAGGGAGGTATGAGCACTGTCTATCTTGCGATCAATGAAAGAGCCAATAAACCCTGGGCTATCAAGGAAGTCAGGAAAAACGGAGTCAAAAATTATGAAGTAGTCAAACAGAGCCTTGTCATGGAGACTGATATGCTCAAACAGCTCTCACACCCGTATCTTCCCAGTATTGTCGATGTTATAGACACAGATGAATGCTTCCTTATAGTTATGGACTATATAGAAGGCAACACCCTTTACAGAACCCTTGCCGAGTACGGTGCTCAGCCACAGGACAAGGTAATAGAGTGGGCCAAGGAGCTGTGCAATGTTCTGTCTTATCTACATACAAGGACGCAGCCGATCATCTACAGAGATTTAAAACCCGCCAACATAATGTTAAAACCTGACGGAACCATCACCCTGATCGACTTTGGAACAGCCAGAACCTACAAACAGGACAGCATAGAAGATACTACATGCCTTGGTACAAGAGGCTACGCCGCACCGGAGCAGTTTGGCGGAAGAGGCCAGACTGACGAAAGGACGGATATCTATAACCTTGGAGCAACATTGTATCATCTGGTCACAGGTCATAATCCCTGTGAAGCGCCCTATGAGATGTATCCCATAAGACAGTGGAATCCGTCCCTTTCGGCAGGTCTTGAGAAGATCATACTTAAATGCACCCAGCTCAATCCCAAAGACAGATACCAGTCAAGTGCCGAGGTTATGTATGATCTCGAACACTATAGTGAGCTTGATAAGAATTATAGAAAAAGAGCCAGGCTAAGAGTTGCAATGTTTGGCATCACATCTTTTATTACAGTTTTCAGCGCTACTGCAGCGGCATATTTTATGACATCTGCAGGCAAGATCAGAAATGAAAGCTACGATTCATATCTTGAAGAAGCAAGAAGCAGGCCTGAAGTCTCCCAGCAGATCGAGAAATACGAAGAAGCTATCTCATTAGATCCTACCGATGGTACTGCATTTATAGAGCTTCTGAATCAGTCTTATCTTATGGATGATGTATTTACTCCTGAGGAAGAAGAGCAGCTAAGAAAGCTTCTTATTACCAAGTACGATGATAAGAGAACCTATGAGGAGATGCTCTCTACCAATTCGGAAGCATATGATGAGTTTGCATACAGGCTTGCGCTTGCGTATTTTTACTGCTATGACGGAGCCGGCAACAAGCCTATGTCAACCAAGTGGTTCAATATAGCCATGGCATCTGAGACACTTGACGAGGTCAAGGTAGGAAGGGCTCAAAGACTAGGCAAGATAGCTTCATACTATTCGGATATCGGAAGGACACGTCCAAGCGGCGATGAAGTTGTAAGTTATGCCCAGTACTGGGAAGATATGGTGGAGATAACTACGGGAGATATAGCAACGCAGGACAATACCACAACAGCGCTCATGGTCTATAAAGAGATGGTAGCCCAGATCAACAAGCATGCTACCAAATTCAAAAAGGCCGGTATCACATATGAAGAGATGATGGCTCAGCTTGATAATATAAGTGACAGACTCGAAACAGATATTATAGCTACAGCTGAGGATGAAGACAGGATCAATCCTCTCAAACAGAATCTGTACAAGAATCTTGATCTTGCATATAAAGCTGTTGAAGGAGCTTTTAGTAAAGAGTGAAAATAGATAAAGGATTAAGTTTGTTATGAATATCAATAATTTATATGTTCTGTTTGCCGGCGATGCGAGCGTTGAGACGATTAGTAAAACCTCCATGATGTATCACAGGACAGCCTATATTTTACTGGGCGTGGCAGCAGTGTTTTTCGTAATTTCGGTTTTCCTGTGGTTCAAAATGCACATAAGGCACGAAATAATAGTTCTTACAGGAATCGGTGTCAAAAAAGAAGTGGCCAGAATAGAGAAAATGGCCAAAAGAGAAACAGAAGAAGGCCTGTCTGATGGATCCAATGTCGCTCCCGGAGCGCGAGTATTGCAAAATGCCGGCTTTATGGATTCCAACATAACTCAGAATATAGGACAGATGCAGACAATGCCCATGAAGCAATCAGACTATAATGCAGATCCTTCTCAAAACGAAAGAAAACATGAAACAATGCCAATCGGTCTTATGGACAGCGAAGAAACTGTACTTCTTGAAGCGGAAGGTTCTAAGTCTTTTGATAATAATGGTTCATTCGTTGTTGAGAAGGACGAGGTGTATATTACTAACAATAAATAAAGAAAGAGCTAATAAATGTTTTTTACAACCGGACTAGTAACAGATAAAGGGACAGTAAAAGAAATAAATCAGGACGCGATGATGCTAAAAGTAGCCATGACCAAAGAACATGGACGTATCGCTTTTGGCCTTATATGCGATGGCTGCGGTGGTCTGTCTTTTGGAGAGATCGCCAGTGCTTCATATGTCAGGAGGATGGAAGACTGGTTCTATAATGAGCTTCCCGGTATCCTTACCAATGAAGATGATACCAGAAAACTGGATGAATCCAGTGATAACAGATATGATCCCATCGAGCTTATCAAAGGCAACTGGACCTATATCTCTACCCAGATGAATGAAAGGCTCATGGAATACGGAATCCAGAAGCGCGCCAGTGTAGGAACCACTGTATGTATGATCATCATCATCGGAAGAGAATACCTTGCCATGAACATAGGTGATTCCAGAATATATAAGTATACCAATAAAAAGGTTTCCTGTATCACTCATGACCATTCCTATGTCCAGAAACAGATGGACGAAGGGCGTATGACACTTAAAGAAGCACAGATAAGCCCTATGAAAAGTGTCCTCCTCCAGTGCATAGGAGCTGTAGGGGCGCTTGATCCATATTTTTCCAGAGGGATCATAGGAAGGGACGAGTCATTCCTTCTGTGCTGCGACGGATTCTGGCGCAAGACTTCTCCAAATGATATGGTCAGGATCATGAACGTATCAGGTTATGATAAGAATTCCGATTTAAGCTCTGGTAAAGATTTGGACAATAAAATAGAAAGCGTATTAAAGGACCATATTGAAAAGCTCAAATACGAAGGTGAAAAAGATAATATATCCGCAATTCTAATAAGAGCCCGGGATGCAATTTGACAGTAAATAAGATATACTGATGATTATAGAGAAAACTTCATGATTCGTAATGAATAATACTTAAGGAAGAGGATATATATGAGTAAAAAGACAGGTTTCGTACTTCTTAGTGTAATATCAGGTATTTTATTTGGGGGTGCTTTTGCAGGCAATAAACTCTATGACTATGCTATAAAGCCAAGGCAGCGTACAGATGAAGATCCCGATTCATCAGAACTTGTAACAAGAGGTCGTAGATGGGTCAGGAATCATGAATCCAAAAGAGACATATATATCAGTTCTATAGATTCTCTTCGTCTTCATGCAAGCTATATTCCGGGCAATGATGGCGAGCACCACTATGTAGTCCTTATCCACGGCATCTGGGACAGTTCAGAAGGAATGGGAATTTATGCCCAGGAATATGCAGGGAAAGGCTGGAACATACTCCTTCCTGACCTTAGAGGTTTCGGACAGAGCGAGGGCGATTATATAGGATATGGCCACGATGACCGTTATGACATAATAGAGTGGATATACTGGATCATCAAAAGAGACAAGGATGCTAGGATACTCCTTCATGGAACATCCATGGGCGCAGCTACAACACTCCTTGTAACAGGAGAGTCTCTTCCTGAGAATGTTGTATGTGCGATATCAGACAGTTCCTATACAAGTGTTAAGGACGAGTTCGAAGAAGTGTACGAAGGTCTTGATAAGAAGATAGCAGCTATTCCAAGATGGCTTGCCATCCCGCTTCTTCGCTTTGAAGTCAAGGTTCGTGCAGGATACGATATCTATAAGATAAGACCTATAGATGCTGTCAAAAATTCCAAGACTCCAACTCTTTTCCTTCATGGAGATGCTGATGAATTCGTTAAGCCTCACATGTGCCGTGAGCTCTTCGATGCAGCTGCATGCAAGAAGGAGTTCTGTATGACTCTGGGAGCAAAGCACATAGAAGGAGTCTGGATAGATTCCAAGAAATACTGGAAGAAGGTTGACGACTTCCTTTCACACAATAATTTCTGATAATTAAAAGCAAATAAATAATAACAAATACAGGATACATAAATTATAATGAAATAGGTGTCAGAAGATATATAAGGCTTTAACCAGTGTGATGACTCGTTCATGTTTGATCAAATATGAATGGGGCGGTACACCAGGACTTAGATATATCTTTTGACACCTATAATTGAAAACGGACAACTTAAATATATTATTATGAGGTTATATAATATGGGGACTTTTGATTATTCTAAACTAACAGATCCGGGATACTTCGCAGACGGGCGTCTCCCGGCTCACTCAGATCACATCATTTGCAAAAATGTTCAGGAAGCATGGGATGAGGTAAGCTCATACCGCATGTCTTTGAACGGAAGCTGGAAATTCAGATATTCCGCTAATCTAAATGACCTTCCCAAAGATTTTGAAGATCCAAAGGTAGACTGCCATGGATGGGCTGATATAAGAGTGCCTGCGCATATGCAGCTGGAAGGCTATGGCGTAGCGCAGTATGTCAATGTTCAGTATCCGTGGGATGGACATGAGGACATCGACCCTCCGATGATCCCAACCAAGGACCATCCTGTAGGCAATTATGTTAAGTACTTTACAATTCCAAAGGGCTTTATAAATCATGGCCTTTACATAAGATTTGACGGCGTAGAGAGCGCTTTTGCCCTGTGGCTTAACGGAGTATATGTTGGATATAGCTCCAGTTCTTTTGACGCCAAGGAATTCGATCTTACAGATTGCATGAAGGAAGATGGTGAGAACAAGCTCGCCGTGCAGGTATTTAAGTACAATGCAGGAAGCTGGATGGAGGATCAGGATATGTTCAGATTCTCCGGTATATTCAGGGATGTGACCCTTTTTACCAGAACGTCAAGTGCATCAGATAAGGGCTGCGGCGTAGCAGGATCAGAGGGAGCAATAACAGCTGCATCCGGTAGTAAGAACGGCGCTTGTGACATTAGCGGCATGGACGTATATGATATTAAGGTCGTAACTGAGCTTACAGATGATTATACAAAAGGTAAACTCCATGTAACCCTCAAGGGCTGCGGAAGTGGTCAGATGAGCCTTAGCCTTTTTAAGGAAAAATGGGACAGAGATCTTAATATTCAGACAGCAGACGGAGATGAGATATGCTCTATAGATACCGAATGGACAGAAGATATCAAAGATATCAAAGAAGATTCAAGAAATATATGCTCCAAAAAGACAGAGGTCACACTTACAGCCGATAATCCAAGCCTTTGGAGCGCAGAGGATCCAAGTCTCTATGCCCTTATCATAACCTTATATGATGAAAACGGTGCAGAATGCGGTACTATCCTTCAGGAAGTGGGCTTTAGAGAATTTGTGATGGGTGATGACCACATCATGTATCTTAATGGTAAGCGCATAGTCTTCAATGGAACTGACCGTCATGAGTTCTCTGCAAGGACAGGACGAGCTCTTAGCCATAAGGATATGGAGACAGATGTTATCAACATGAAGAGGAATAACATCAACGCCCTTCGTATGAGCCACTATCCTAATAACAGCTATATGTACAAGCTTTGTGACAGGTACGGACTTTATGTTATAGATGAGACCAATCTTGAGACACATGGAACCTGGGATGCGGCAGGTCAGGGCAAAAAGCCCCAAAGCTATATGGTTCCATATGACAACGAGGACTGGCTTGATATGCTCATAGACAGAGGAACATCGATGCTGGAGCGTGACAAGAATCACCCTTCAGTTATCATCTGGTCCTGCGGCAATGAAGCTTTTGGCGGCAAAGTCATATACGAGCTGTCCGAATATTTCAGGCATACAGATCCTACAAGACTTGTCCACTATGAAGGCATATGCCATGACAGAAGATACAATGATACTTCCGACATGGAATCCCGCATGTATCCTCCTGTCGCTGAGATAAAAGATTATCTCAAAGAGCACAGGGACAAGCCCTTCATATGCTGCGAGTACACCCATGCAATGGGCAATTCCTGCGGCGCTATGTACAAGTATACCGATCTTACGGAAGAGGAGCCTTTGTATCAGGGAGGTTTTATCTGGGATTATATAGACCAGTCCATTATAAGGAAGGACCGCTATGGAGTAGAGTTCCAGGGTTATGGCGGAGACTTTGGCGAAAGACCCAATGACAACGACTTCTGCGGCAATGGTATAGCCTTTGGCGGCGATGAAAGAAAGCCTTCTCCCAAGATGCAGAGCGTCAAGTACAACTACCAGCCCTTTGCAGTGATAGTAGATGAGGACGCAGATACAGTCACAGTCCGCAACAGGACTCTTTTTACCAACACAGACCAGTACATAATGAGGCTGTGCGTAGAAAGGTATGGTAAGACTGAATATCAGAAGGACTACATCGTATCTGTTGAGCCCGGGCAGCAGGAAGTATTCGGATTATCTCTTGAAGAGAAAATAGGTTACGGCGAGATCTGCAACAAAGAAGGCGAATATGTAATAAGAGTATCCTTCCTTCTAAAAGAAGACACAAGATACGCAGAGGCCGGCTATGAAGTAGCCTTCGGCGAAGATGTATTCATGGTTGAGAATGGCCCTGAATACATTGTAGGAAGCGAAGAAGAACTGGCTTTGGCTATGAATGATCAGCTTCCGGAATCAGAATCAGAAGCTGTGGATGCTGGATCTGATGATAGTGAAGCTGATGATGAAGCTCTGCTTAATAAGATCATCATCCCTGAAGATGAGTTTGGAAACAGCATAGATATAACCTTTGGAGAGAATAAGCCATATACAGTAACTTACGGTCTTTGCAATGTAGGCATCAAGGGTGAGAACTTCGAAGCTCTGTTTACAGAAGGTTCAGCACTTACAAGTTATAAATATATGGGCAAAGAGTTGCTTGAGTCCAAGGTACTTCCTAACTTCTGGAGAGCACCTACTCAGAACGATTATGGTAACGGAGCACCTGCCCGCTATGCCCAGTGGAAGATTGCCAGCATGTATCTCATGCCAAAATATGATATCTATACCCAGTATGAGCACTTCCTTGGAGGAACTCCATTCGAAGTCAAGGAACACGAAGATCACGTCAGCATCAGCTACAATTATAAGCTCCAGACAAGTCCTGAAGCTGAGTGCTTCGTAACCTATGATGTATACGGAGATGGAAGTATCAGGATCACTCTTTCCTACGATCCTGTCGAGGGTCTTATAGAGATGCCGGAGTTTGGTATGATCTTTAAGATGAATGCCGACTACGACAATCTTAAATGGTATGGATATGGACCTGAAGAGACATATTCTGACAAGATGGCAGGAGCTAAGCTCTCTATGTATGAAGGAAAGGCCAGCTCGCAGCTTGAACCATACCTTCTGCCTCTGGAATCAGGCAACCACGCTGGCGTAAGATTTGCATCTGTAACCGACGAAAGGGGACGAGGACTGCTCCTTGCTACTGAGCTTCCTGAAGGAATGAGCTTTTCTGCGCTCCCATGGACGCCTCATGAGATAGAGAATGCAGCCCACCACTTCGAGCTTCCTCCTATCCACCATACAGTTGTAAGAGCATCTATAGGACAGCTTGGAATAGCAGGTGACAATACCTGGGGATCACTTACACATCCCGAATTCAGACTCCCTGTAGAAAAGGGCAAGACCTTTAAGTTCTCATTCATGTTAAGAGGAATCTGATGCAGTAATATATGAATAATCTAATACTGCATGTACAGAAAAATATTTAATCTTATAAGAAAAACTGAATAGATTAATCCAAAAAACCGGCCGCCAACAAGCGACCGGTTTTAATATAGTCAAATTAAAAGGATTATTCGTCAGCCTTACCAACAGAACCGAACATTTCCATCTTCTCTTTAACTGTAGCCTTGATAGCTTCGAAGCCAGGAGCAAGAAGCTTTCTAGGATCGAATCCCTTACCTTCAAGATCCTTACCTGCCTCAATATACTTTCTTGTAGCTTCAGCAAAAGCAAGCTGGCACTCTGTGTTAACGTTAACCTTAGAAACACCAAGTGTGATAGCCTTCTTAACCATCTCTGCAGGGATACCTGTACCACCGTGAAGAACAAGTGGAAGCTCACCTGTGAGCTGCTGGATAGAATCAAGAGTCTCGAATGAAAGACCTTCCCAGTTATCAGGATACTTGCCGTGGATGTTACCGATACCAGCTGCAAGGAAGTCAACGCCAAGATCAGCAATCTGCTTGCACTCGTTAGGATCAGCGCACTCACCCTTACCGATTACGCCATCTTCTTCTCCGCCGATAGCACCAACTTCAGCCTCGATAGAAAGTCCTCTGTCGTGAGCTGCCTTAACAAGTTCCTTGGTCTTCTCGATGTTCTCAGCGATCGGATAGTGTGATCCGTCGAACATGATTGAAGAGAAACCAGCCTCGATGCACTTGTAGCATCCTTCGTATGAACCGTGGTCAAGGTGAAGAGCTACAGGAACGTCGATGTCGAGATCCTTTAAGAGTCCGTTAACCATGTTTACAACAACATGATAACCACCCATGTACTTGCCTGCGCCTTCAGATACACCAAGGATAACAGGGCTTCTGAGTTCTTTTGCTGTAAGCAGAATAGCCTTAGTCCACTCAAGGTTGTTGATGTTGAAGTGACCTACTGCATAATGTCCGGCTTTAGCTTTTTTAAGCATGTCAGCTGCATTTACTAACATAATGAAATCCTCCTTTTAAAAAACGGTTTCAAAAAAGTGTTTGTGAAAATAATATCACAGTGAAAATTATAGCATACAGTAAGGCAAATGGAAACCATAACATTTATCCACATTTCTTATGAAATAAAGGGATTTTTTATCTGATAAGGGATATGGCATCGGCTGCGTACATGTCATTCGTCACGACAAAATGCATTTCGTCGGGTGAAAATGACGTTCTATCTAAAAAGGGTTTACAAACAGTTTTTTTAACTTATAATGAGATCACGGTTTGCGAAATACCGCAATCCAAAAACGCAAAGTCAAAATAGTTTTGACTTAAAAAATAAGAGGGGCGACAGACGCCGGAGGGAATATTTATGTTAAAGAACAAGCTTTTAAAGACATTCACAGCACTTAGTGCAGCAGCAATGATCGTAACAGGAGCAGGAGCAGCTACAACTATCACAACATTTGCAGCAGAATTCGATCCTACTTACTATGCTACAACATATCCTGATGTAGCAGCAGCATGCGGAACAGATGCTCAGGCACTTCTCAACCACTACCTTACATATGGTCAAAAGGAAGGTCGTAAGCCTTCAGCTACAGCAGCAGCTGGTGAAGCAGTTACATCTGTAAAGACAACATCTACAACACCTGCACCTGCAGCAACAACAACATATCATGACTATGCAGCAGGTCAGCTCAGCACACTTCGTGCAGCATCAGGCCTTGGCGCAGTAACACATGACAAGAACCTTGATTCTATGGCTACTAACATCATGAACACATACATGGCTGGTGGAGACGTTAATGCTGTCACAAACACAATGAACGCTCTCTTCGCACAGTATGGTCTTAACTATACAATTGGCGGATTCACATGCTTAAAGCTTCCTGCAGCATATGCTAAGGGACTTACATATGAAGAACTTGCACCTGTTATGATTCAGGTTGCATATCCAAGATCAACAGATGTACTTGGCCACAATAGAGTTACAGCTCTTGGATGCCACATTGCTTCTGATGCAGCTGGTAACGTATACTTCGTATTCGTAGTAGCTGGTAACTAATTTTGGCTTCTTATAGGTGTTAATCGCTTGCGATACCAATAATAAATGATGTAATGAAAACCCTTGCCATCTCCCCGTTTGGCAGGGGTTTTTATTTGGATGATCCATCGGTGATGCAGCACTACTCAAGTGGAAAGTCAGAGTCTGTAAGTACTATTTACGTGATCAACTTACTAATCTTGTTTGTAAATTATGATGGTCGCATCTTAACAGCTAATGTGATACAATTAAAAATTGCAAAATGTAGGATAATTCAAGAACCGGTAATATAAAGTTCTAAATGGCATAGGAGATAATATACTATGGAAACAGTTTATAAGACCAAGGGCACATGCTCAACACAGATCAAGCTTGATATGGACGGCGATATCATAAAGTCTGTATCATTTACAGGCGGATGTAATGGTAACCTTCAGGGCATATCCAAGCTCGTAGAAGGAATGAAGGCAAGCGATGCCATCGCAAGACTTGAAGGCATTAAGTGCGGCTTCAAGCCAACATCATGTCCTGATCAGCTGGCACAGGCTTTAAAAGCAGCAGTTAACGCATAAATATATCTTTGATATTTAAGAATATTTTTTCGGGAATACATATTTATCTGAGTGTCAAAAGAGTCTTTTGACCTGTACATCATAAGAAAACAAAGTTCCTGCAAGGCGGATGAAAAAAGGTGCGATAGCTTATTCATATCTGATCAAATATGGATGAGACAATACACCGGATCATGTTTATAGCGCCACTATAAATGCGGGATTTTAGAGGTGTTGATTTGGCAAAAAAAATAGTACTCACAGGCGGCGGAACAGCAGGACATGTTACGCCCAACATAGCTCTTATACCATATCTCAAAGATAAGGGATATGAGATCATCTACATAGGATCTTATGACGGTATTGAGAAAAAACTCATCGCCGATTTCGACATTAAATATTATGGAATATCTACAGGTAAGTTCCGTAGATATTTTGATGCCAAGAATTTTACGGATCCTTTTAGAGTTATTAAGGGATTTGCCCAGGCAAGGAAGATCCTCAAAAAAGAAAAGCCTGATGTTCTTTTTTCCAAAGGAGGATTTGTAAGCGTGCCGGTTGTTAATGCGGCAGCAGGACTTAAGATCCCGTGCATCCTTCATGAATCAGATCTTACTCCCGGACTTGCCAACAAGCTCTGCGTCCGCTCTGCAAGGAAGATATGCTGTAACTTCCCGGAGACCATGAAGTACCTTCCTGCTGACAAGGCAGTTCTTACAGGTACACCTATCCGCGATGAACTTATGACAGGTAAAGCCATGGCCGGCAAGATGCTCTGCGGATTCACAGATTCCAAGCCTGTTCTTATGGTAATAGGAGGAAGCCTTGGTGCGCAGTCTGTCAATGAAGTTGTACGTGAAGCTCTTCCCAGGATCCTTCCTTATTTCAACGTGATACACATCTGCGGCAAGGACAAAATGGACAATATGCGTCTGGATGTACCTGGCTACAAGCAGTTTGAATATGTTAAGACTGAGCTCAAAGACCTCTTCGCTCTTGCAGATATTGTAGTGTCAAGAGCAGGCGCTAACTCAATCTGCGAGCTATTGGCACTTCATAAGCCCAACCTTCTCATACCTCTTTCCAGCAAGAACTCAAGAGGCGATCAGGAACTTAATGCCAAGTCATTTGAGCAGCAGGGATTTTCTGAAGTTATATTAAGTGAAGACCTTGATGAAGACATACTTATAGAGAAGATACACGAGATCTATGAAGATAGAGACCAGTACATGGCCCGTATGACAGGATCCGGTCAGCGCAATGCCACCAAGACCATCATACGTATGATAGAGGAAGAGGCTAACTAAAACTGATACGCGCTTATAACATCGGCGGTGCAATATCCTCGAAGGCTTTGCAAGGGACGTTGTCTTGCGAAACCATCGAGGATATTATGTTTTCTATTAACTCAAATATATGGTTTATGCCTTAAATCTGTAACCTACTCCCCAGATGGTCTCAATGTACTGAGGGTTGGAGGTATCAAGCTCGACTTTTTCACGGATCTTCTTGATATGAACGGTTACAGTTGCGATATCACCTACGGAGTCCATATTCCAGATTTTTCTAAAGAGTTCTTCCTTGGTATATACGTGGTTAGGGTTTTCTGCAAGGAAAGTCAGAAGATCGAATTCCTTGGTAGTAAAGTTCTTTTCTTCTCCGTCTATGTATACTCTTCTTGCTGTCTTGTCGATCTTAAGACCTCTTATCTCAATGACATCATTCTTGGCAGTGCCGGAGCCTACAAGGCGGTCATATCTTGAAAGGTGAGCCTTAACACGGGCTACAAGTTCTGATGGAGAGAAAGGCTTTGTAATATAGTCATCAGCTCCAAGTCCAAGACCTCTTATTTTGTCTATATCATCCTTCTTGGCAGAGACCATGAGGACCGGCATATCCTTTTTTTCACGGATGTGTTTGCACACTTCAAAACCATCCATTCCCGGAAGCATCAGATCCAGGATCACAAGATCGAAGTCCTCTGACAGGGCTCTCTGAAGACCTGTGTCTCCTCTGTTCTCAATCTCAACTTCAAAGTCTGAAAGTTCAAGGTAATCTTTTTCAAGGTCAGCAATAGCTTCTTCATCTTCAACTATTAGTATTCTGCTCATCGTATCCTCCTGTAACTGGTTCTGTGTATTTGCGCAGTACGAAATGCATCGTCGTACCTTCACCTTCATGGCTGGTTGCCCATATATAACCGCCATGATCTTCTATTATCTTCTTGACTATAGATAGACCGATACCGCTTCCCTGATGCTTGGAATTGCGGGATGAATCGGTTCTGTAGAAACGCTCGAATATATTGGCAAGGTCCTTCTGGGCTATGCCGCGGCCATTGTCCTCTATCTCGATCCTTATAGAATCCACCTCATCCAGGATCCTTATATCAATCTGTCCATGGTCGTCATTCCTGTCCATGTATTTGACGGAATTAGAAACTATATTATTGATAACACGCTTGAGCTGCTCGGGATCAGCTATAACTATTGTATCAGGTGCAGTGAGATTAGAATAGTTGAGCTTGATGCCCCGGCCTTCCATATCCATTCCAACCTCTTCAACGCAGTCACCAAAATAGTCCGCAACATTGAGCTTCCTGAAGTTATAAGGGATCCTGTTATTATCAATTGACGAATACAAAGTCAGCTCATTGATAAGATTGTTCATATCATTGGCTTTGTTATATATCGTCTTGAGGTATTTCTGCTGTTTCTCAGGAGTTGTTGCAACTCCCTCCATAAGACCCTCTGCATAGCCTCTTATAGTAGTAATAGGAGTCTTAAGGTCATGTGAGATATTACGGATCAGCTCCTTGTTCTGCTGCTCGTGTTCGAGTTTTTCCTGGGCGGATTCCTTAAGGCGCAGTCTCATGTCTTCGTAGTTACGATACATCTCGCCGATCTCGCCCTTTTCCATAGAATCGTTGAGCCTGTAATCGAAGTTGCCGTCCTTGATCTTCTGCATAGCTACATTGAGCTCACCCAAAGGCTTGAAGATACCGCTTCTGGTCCATGCAGTCAGTATTAGTGACGTAAGGAGCAATATAGCGCACATAGCCACGAACATATATCCGAAGAACTCAGGAGCTATCAGAGTTTGCAATGAGAACACAATAAAAAGGGATCCGTTAGTTCCGTCAGACAAAGTGAAATCGAACTGCCGTATGAGTTTTTTCTCATCATTATAGAAAAAACCACTCAGATGATCCGGGCCGCTCCCGTATTCAGGTAAAATTAAGGTTAGATCGTTATCATCATTACTAGAACCATTGTAACTGATGATATCACCTGACTGCCTTACGATCACATAGCCACCTTCCATAAGAACTTCTTCATTGATCTTATCAAGGTATGCGCTATCAGTCAGAATATCCGGGTTAGAAGCTATATCCTGACCTATCTTCTCGAAGATATCATCAGCAATCCTCATATACCTGGTGTTGTCATATATGAGATTTTTGGTATTGCCTTCATTCATGATACCGCCGATCAGTATGAATGCCATAGTGATAAGAAAAAGAGGCAGGAGTACCATAGTCACTGCGGTTATTGTAAGTTTTGTTTTTAGACGCATAATAAGCCATCCTTTCGCTTCTTACATTAATATAAGTATACCATTTTAATGCAGCTGTTGGTAACATGCGACTCTGAACAATCTGTGAAGGCTTCATAAAATAGCTATAAATTTACAGATTCTATTACCATTATCAGGATGTAAAACCAAATTGGAGTTAGATGTTAAGTAATAGTAAACCGGTAGTTGCTCATTTTATATACGATATAAGATCAAAATGATCATTTATAATCAATAAGATACTCATAAAATCATTTTGATATATTAAGAAAAAGATCCTTATTTGATTGTTTTTATATTTTTGATAAAAAAGGCTTAAAACAAGCTGATTTTCGAAAATCATAAAGTGCAGTAATACAGCACGTTTGAGCGACGTGGAAAAATAAATGTAACAATTTTGAAAGCTAGGGTAAAGTTTTTGTAGGATTAATAGATAATGGTAAAATAATTGTACGCAATAAAAAGGACAACCTTCTGTGTTAACATATTTGTTGGCAAAAACAAAAAATGCAGGAGGTGTCCTTATGGACAGTATAAAACAAATTTGGGAAGAAGTGGAAGAAAAACTTGTAAAAATTAAGGAATCTTTTGCAAAGAATCCTTTCGAGATGGCTGAGTTTGAAAGAGGAGTACATGCTCAGTTCAACAGACTCGAAAGAGATTTCATAAAGCAAACGCTTGAAGAAAAAGACAACCAGATAAGAGGCAGTCTCAAACGCTTAGACAACTGGGTTATTGTAAGGCAAGACACTA
>NZ_FOER01000019.1:0-102861 GCF_900110805.1 Butyrivibrio sp. TB
TACTTATCTGCACAAAGTCAGACCTTGTTCTAAGAGATCTGGATCTGCTAAAAGAGATCAATGAAAATAGCAGACTTACAGTATCATGGTCAATCAATACTCTCGATGAAGAGTTTAAAGATGATATGGATGCGGCAGTAAGCATAGAAAGAAGGCTTGCTGCAATGAAAGAGGTATATGCGGCAGGCATTCGTACAATTTGCTTCATTTCACCCGTGTTCCCGGGGATTACGGATATAGAAGCAATCATAGACAGGACAAAAGATCAGTGTGACCTTGTATGGCTTGAGAATCTGAATCTTCGCGGAGGTTTTAAGGCAGATATCATGAAATACATTTCCGATAAACATCCGGATCTGGTGCCGCTGTATGACGAAATCTATAACAAAAAGAACCGCAGCTATTTTGAAGCGCTGGAAAAGAAAGCAGAAGAGCTGGCTAAAAAGTATGATTGCAGGTTTGTTGATAATGAAACTCCGTATGAGAGAGTAGAGAAAGGACATCCAACAATCGTAGATTACTTTTACCACGAAGAAGTAAGAGGAACTGCCAATAGTGGAAAGAGAAATGTAATACATAATCCTTGATGGAAGAATAAACGGAAGTTAATCGCACAACTTCAAATTTGTGCATATAGAAACACTTTTGTAAAAAGGGAGATACATTTTTATGATAGAGATCCCGTAAAAGAAGCTGATTGTCGATTATGGCAGTCAGCTTTATTTTTTGCATTGGTATGCACGCAATGACTACATTAAAATGAGGGTAGATAAATACACGCATTGACTACATTGATGGAGGCAGCCTATGAAGAAAGATATTTGCGATCGCAGATGCAAAGCATGTCGTAGAGGCTTTTTCAGATGGAAAGAAGCTCTTTTGATGGACAACAATTTATAATAATGAAAAAGCTGAGGGCTCAACCTTCAGCTTTTTCTATTTCTTTAATATATTCAAAGCCGAAAAGTTCAATCTGATCCAAGACCTTCCTGAATTTTTCGCCCATTTCGCTAAGACTATATTCAACTCTGGGAGGAACTTCGGCATATACCTTTCTGGTTATCAGTTTGTCATTTTCCAATTGTCTTAACTGTCTGGTCAGCATAGTTCTGGTGATGTCTGGAATATTCCTTTCAAGTTCGTTAAAACGTTGTGTTCCTGTACTAAGCTGAAAGAGTATAACTATGGCCCACTTACCTTGAAGGACTCTTTGAGTTGTGGCATAAGGACATTGACCGTAAATGCTTTTCATTAAAATTTTCTCCTTGTATTTCCGCAATAGTATCAAAAATGTGACTATGTATTATAAATGTTCGTACTTGTTTGAAATTGCCTAAGGGATAAAATGATGATACAACAAACAAAAACAAATATCAAATACATGGAGGAAAACAAAAATGTCAAATTTCAAAAAAGTAAACGTAACAGAGGCTCCTAGAACAGAACTTCATGATGCTCTTGGTTTAACGGGAGCAGAGATAAGTATCAATCATCTTCCTGCAGGAGCAGGTGTTCCCTTTGTACACTCACATAAAAATAATGAGGAAATCTATCTTATTCTTTCCGGAAAGGGTAAGGCTGTAATTGATGGAGAGGATGTTGAAATCGCTAAAGGTGATGTGGTTAGAATTTCACCTGAAGGAAAGAGACAGTTTCTTGCTGCGGAAGATTCAGAGTTAAGCTATGCATGTATCCAGGTCAAGGCAGGTTCAATTGGTGGATTCACTGCAGAGGATGCAGTGATGTACTGATCCTCAAAAGACACCAGCTTTTTCCATAACCATGCCGAGTCTCGCAGTGACGAGCTGTGTGATTCAGAAGGGTGTCGCAAACTGTATCCATACTTTTGCAGGAGTACAATTAAGAGCTGAGTGCAACAGGCAGATGAATGAACTTCGAATCAGATATGGAAGAGATTATGAGCAGCCGACCGCCGTTCCAATGCTCACTGAAGCGTATAATCTTCCGGCAAAGAAAGTTATTCATATAGTAGGTCCAATTGTCCAGTACAAACTTACTCCTGAATTGGAAATGGATTTGGAGAACTGCTATAGAAACACTTTGGCTATGTGTGCTGAAAATGGCCTGAAGAGCGTTGCTTTTTGCTGTATTTCGACAGGTGTATTTCATTTTCCTAACAAAAGAGCAGCTGAGATTGCCGTTAAGACTGTGTCAGAATGGCTTCGCGAAAATCCTGGTAAGGTAGAAAGAGTGATATTCAATGTTTTCAAAGATGAGGATAAAGCCATTTATGAAAAACTTATATGATGATATGACTAATGGTTATCAGGAAACTATAGAGAAAGGAATGAATGCTGTGAGATACTTTACTAGAAGCATGTCCTATGGTAAGGGTAACAAAGAAGAACAGATAAGCAGACTGAAAAAAGAAATCAAGGAAGCAGATGCCATTGTTATAGGTGCAGGTGCAGGACTATCAACATCAGCAGGATTTACTTACAGTGGCGAACGTTTTCAGAAATATTTTTTCGACTTTGAAGAGAAGTATGGATTTCATGATATGTATTCGGGCGGCTTTTATGTGATGCAGTTAGAACCTGAGATTTCATGGGCGTACTGGGCGAGAAATATTTATATCAACCGCTATATGAAAGCCCCAAAGCCTGTATATGAAATGTTGTTGGAGTTGGTTAAAGAAAAAGATTATTTCGTTATCACAACAAATGTAGATCACCAGTTTCAAAGAGCGGGTTTTGACAAGAAAAGACTGTTCTATACGCAGGGTGATTATGGTTTGTTTCAGAGCGTGAATCCTGCTATTCAGAAAACATTTGATAATGAAGAGTGGGTAATGAAAGCTATGGAAGCACAGGGCTTCATTCAGGATGAAGCCGGCGTATTTCAATTGTCAGAGGATGGGAAAATCAATATGGAAATTCCTTCTGAGATGATTCCAAAGTGCCCTGATGACGGCTCTGATATGACTACGAATTTGAGAGCGGATGATTCGTTTGTCGAGGATGAAGGATGGCATAGGGCATCAGCGGCTTATTCTGATTTTCTTAGAAGACATGAAAAACTGCATGTGCTTTTTCTGGAGCTTGGGGTAGGCAGCAATACACCAGTAATAATCAAGTATCCATTCTGGCAAATGACAATGGAAAATGAAAAAGCTACATATGCATGCTTGAATTACAAAGAGGCATACTGTCCCAAAGAGATAGAAGATAGGAGCGTATGCATTAACAGTGATATAGATGAGCTTTTGGATAAAATAGCATGATTTCAGAAAAAGAAAGAAATTATCGGTATTAAATAGAAAATGCATTTTCATGATAGAGATCCCGTTTAATTTAAACCCTTACATATCGATAAATAGAGATATAAGGATATATAGAAATGAGGAGAAATTCGTATGCATTTTTCATGTGGAATCGTCAGACCGCCTTATGAGGCTGGTTCCTGTTTTTTACAAGTAACGTCGGGGTGTTCGCATAATAAGTGCCGCTTTTGCACTTTTTACAAGGAAGCACCTTTCTCCGTATCTCCGGAGAGTGAGATACGGGAGGATCTTCAGGAGATCCGGGATTTAGGATGGAAGGTAAAGCGGATTTTTCTGCAGGGGGCAGATCCGTTCCTGCTTAGCTACGACAGGCTTAAAAGAATCATGGACTTGATTAAAGAATACCTGCCCTGGGGTGTTTCTGTCGGCGGATATGGTCGGGTTGACAGCGTAAAGAACAAGTCTGTGGAGCAGCTTAAGTCACTGAAAGAAATGGGATATGACATGATCGTATTCGGAATAGAGTCAGGTGATGATGCGGTTTTTGACAAGATGAACAAAGGATATCATGGAAGTGATATCGTGGAGCAGCTCTCCAAGATGGATGAGGCGGGAATGCATTATTCCGTCATCTTCTTATATGGGCTGGGAGGTCATGAATATGGTATGGGGCATGCCGTCAAAACAGCAGAAGTGTTGAATCATCTGTCGCCCGTCAGGGTGCTGGCTTCCGGACTCTCCATCTTCCCTGATACGCCGCTTATGGAAGAAGTGAGAAGGGGTGAGTTTGTAGAAGCTACAGAGACAGAAAAGATACAGGAACTATATACCTTTGTGAAGACGCTTGACATCCACACACTGTTGGATGCAACGAATGTCTCCAATATGATGCCGGTATATGGACATCTTCCGGATGACAAAGAGAAAATACTGGCGATGCTCAAACAGGGTGCAGACGAACAGGTAGAAGAGCGATTACGGATGCGAAGAGACAGCATGAGAAGCCTGTGACCAGGAAAGAGACAGGAAGCTAATCAGAGAGCTACTGAAATTGCTGTGGAAACAGTGAAAAACTGGCTTGATGAGACAGGTAGTGATATGAAGGTTGTGTTTAATGTATTTAAGGATATTGATTTCAATATCTATGATCAACTTATTAATAGATAAATGATTTTCCAGTCGTTATGTGTTTTTACATATCGGCTGAATTTTTTATAAAATATAGTTGACACACTGTCAACTTGATGATATGATTACTATCGAAAGCTGACACAGTGTCAGTAGAAAGGAGAACATAAAATGAAAAACGCATTACCTAGAATTGCACTTGGCGCATGGGCCTGGGGTAACGATGGAACCTTTGGCGGAAACTTAACAGCAGATTCTCTTAAGCCTATATTTGATACAGCTATGAAGGAAGGACTGAACCTTTGGGATACAGCTTATGTTTATGGTATGGGAACCTCTGAAAAGACTCTTGGAAGTTTTTTAAAAGGTCTTCCCAGAGATTCCTATATTATCTCAGATAAACTTACACCTCAGTGTGCGGATTACTCTTCCAAAACTCCGGTTGAGGATATGCTAAAAACTGAATACGAAATGCTGGGGATTGACAACATGGATATTTACTGGGTGCATAACCCGCTAGACGCACCGAAATGGATTACGGAAGTGGCAAAGTATTTTGAAGGAAGAGAAAATGTCCCGGTAATAGGCGTATCCAATCATAATCTGGCAGAAATCAAAGAGGCAGACCGTATTCTTCGTGAGCATGGTCTTAAACTAGGCGCTGTACAGAATCACTACAGCTTACTTAACAGATCTTCGGAGAATTCAGGTATTGTTGCTTACTGCAGAGAAAACGGCATTCAGTTCTGGGCATATATGGTTTTGGAACAGGGCGCTCTTTCAGGAAAATATGATACTAAAAATCCTATGCCTGCTGGTTCGGGTAGAGCAGAAACTTATAATCCGGTGCTTGATAAACTTGAAATCATGAACAAAAAACTTAAGGAAGTAGCAGATAAGTATAATGTAGCACCTGCACAGATTCCTGTAGCATGGGCGATTGCAAAAGGAGCATTACCTATTATTGGTGTCACAAAGGTCAGCCATGTTGCGGATGCAGTGAAAGCTTGCAACATAGAGCTTACTTTAGATGAAATAAAGGCACTTGAGAATACAGCGGACAGTTTGGAAATGAATCTTATCCGTATGTGGGAAAAGAAAATGGAATAATTTTTTACCTTACGATTGACTGTGTGTCAACTGAGAACTATTATAATAGTATTGATATACAGTTTAAGGAGAAAAACATGGCAGTAGAACATAAGGATACAATTGATAAAAGAAGAGAGGAAATCATGGATGCCTGTGAAAGGCTTTATGAAACAATGGGTTTTCAGAGCATTAACATAAAGGTTATCAGTACAGAGACCAGCTTTTCCAGACCTTCTATATACAATTATTTCCAGACGAAGGAAGAAATCTTTTTAGGGCTTTTGACCCGTGAATATATGAAATGGAATGACGCTCTTAAAAGCATCATTGGAAGAAATACGGACATGAATAAGGATGCCCTTGCAAGAGCAATTGCCAAGTCCATGGAAGAAAGAAAGACACTTCTGAAAATATCTGCCATGAATCTGTATGAAATAGAGGAAAACAGCAGAGCAGAGCTTCTTGTAGAATACAAAAAAGTGTTTAAGGATTCCGTAGAATTGTTTAATGAATGTTTGAAAAAGTATACGGATGTATCGAAAGAGAAACGTACACAGATAAGATACGCATTCTTTCCTTACATGTACGGAATCTATCCTTACTCATATCCTACAGATAAGCAGATATCAGCAATGGATGAGGTAAAGCTGTCTCATCTTGATATAACTATTTATGAAATGACCTATCAGTTTTTGAAGCTGGTTTTATGATCTAAGAAAGAAGGAATTGAAATGAAGAAGAATATTGGAGCAACACTTGCATTATATCCGGCACCTGTAATCGTAGTAGGAGCAATGGTAGACGGAAAGCCTAACTGGACACTTGTGGCACATGCAGGAACAGTGGCACACAGCCACCTTATGGTTTCCATGGTACAGGCACACTATACAAATAAAGGGATCCGTGAGAATAAGATCTTTTCGGTAAATGTGGTGGATGAGTCATGGCTTAAGCAGGCTGACAGAATGGGAGTTATCTCTGGAAACAAGGAAGACAAGTCTGAGGCATTTAAATATACCATCGGAGAAAACGGTGCACCACTTATTGATGATGCAAAGGTATCCATTGAGTGTGAGATGGATCACAACTATGAACTTGAGAATTTTGATAATTTCATCGGAAAGATCCTTGCTACCTATGCGGATGAGTCTGTTTTGAATGAGGCAGGCAAGATTGATTATCATGTGTTCAAACCTGTGCTCTTTGAGTTCCCAACCTATGAATATTTTGTAACAGGTGAAAAAGCAGGGGACTGTGCAAAAATGAATCAGTAAACAAATTTTTAAGTCTGCGGTTTTTCCGCAGGCTTATTTCAAAGAAGGTATTACGGATGAATATAACAGGATTTTTGATAAGGTGAGGAGCGGCAAATGAAAAACGAACTATTTGAACTGGCAAGCAGGAGAAGATCCGTTCGTCAATACGGCGATAAAAAGATTGATGAGCAAGTGATAGATGAGATCATGAAGGTGGCACTTACCGCTCCGAGCTCGTTCGGTCACAGACCGGTAGAGTTTGTGGTTGTCAGGGATAAAGAAACCATAAAGGATCTGGCGTCATGCAAAAGCTATGGAGGCAGTCAGATCATTGGTGCGGATGCGGTAATTGTTGTTTTTGTAAGCCTTGACCGCGGAGAGTTCTGGATAGAGGATGGTGCCATAGCATCAGCGTATATTTTGCTTGCAGCGGAGCAGTATGATATCGGAGCCTGTTGGGTCCAGATCAGAAATCGTATGGGAAAGAGTCAGACATCGGATATAGAGATTCGAAATCTGCTCGGTATACCTGAAGGCTATGAAGTTCTTAATCTGATAGCACTTGGCGAAAAAGGTGAGATCAAAAAAGGATATGATGAATCAGAATTTGATCACAGAAAGATTCACCAGGAGTCTTTTAAAAAGTAGAAAGCATTATCATAACGGAAAAGCTACGACCTCATCGTGGTTGGTTCTCACATATCTCCCTTATACGCATGGATACTATAAAGTAGGTGGAAGAGTAGGCGAAGCGTTCAAGGACGGAGCCAGACTGAAATCATAAAATAAGCTGCCGGGATGAATCGGTGATTTTTGCGGTTTCAGGGTTGGGGGATATGGTTTTTTTATCTTCCAGAATAATTTACTTATAGATTTTTAACAATCTGTATATTTCATGTATTATGATGCATAACGTGAATAGAAACAGAAAGGCATTGGCCATCTCCCCAACCGTAGGAACCCAAAAGGGCAACTTTTTTACCGCTACACTTTGTTTCATAATCAGCCATGAAGGGCTCAACGGTTCCTTCTTCAAGTACTTCTGCTCCCATCGCCGGACATCCAAAAGCAATCACTGATTCATTAGCTGCATCTGATGGACTAAGGGAATCAAATGTAGTTACCTCAGCTTCAGCACTGGCACTTTATCCTTGATGAGTGGGGCAATAGATCTTGCTGAATAAGGATAGGAGATGAGACAGAAAAATACTGTAGTACTATTGAAAATGGAGTTAGTGTATGCTAACATTTGAGATAACTGATAATTATTTTCATGATATTAAATATCTATTAAGAACACCCGGTTAGTGCGGGCTTTTCTTTTGAGAATGGGTTAGCTATAACTAACGAAATAATGTTTGGGTGGAAGTGATGGCATGATGAATAATGAGCAGATTGTTGAGGCATTAAAAGAGAACGGTATGAGAATAACCAGACAGAGAATGATAGTTGCAGATGTCATTGCGGATAATGACGGAGCCAGCTGTAAGGATATCTGCTGTATTGTACGAGGCAATGATTCTTCTGTGGGAGTAGCTACGGTATACCGCATGATAAATGTGCTGGAAGATATCGGAGTAATTGAGAGGATAGATATGATCAAACATAGGAGAAATGGCGATGAAGGCTGATTACAAGAATTGGATGCCGAAAGGGATGGTACTTGGGACGATTGGAATTACTGGATCGTACCTGATAAGATAGCGGATCCTCAGTAAAGTTGGAGGATAAGGGATGGACAGAAAGATAAAAGCCTATAAAAAGATATATCGAAAGGTCATTGAAAAAACTGGACTTAATAATGTCGATGACAGAGTTGAAGCATACGCTGTCCGACTTTCTAAGATGTATGCCTCTGATGATTTCAGGAAACACAATGTTTATCCATCAACAAGTACGCTTCATGTATATGCGGTAATTGCAATGTGTCTGGAACTAAAGCAATTTGGCTTTTCTGACACAGATATCATGGATTATATAAACGCTGGTTTTGAAGCAAGAAGGACATTTTTCAATGTGATAATTGCAATAATCAACGCACTTCCGAACAGTTTTGATATTGCCAGAAAGTGGAATATCGGCGACCATGAAAAACGAATGACTGATGGCAGCATAACCTATGATTATTTCAATGTCACCAGAGACAAGGTAGAATATAGAATTTCAAAGTGTATGTATGTCGAAATGTTTGAAACCTATGGGATAAGACCGCTTTGTAAAATATTCTGCAATACAGATACAAGAGCCTATTCGGGACTTACACGGCATGTAGAGTTTATCAGACATTCGGATTTATCAGATGGGACTGCATGTCATGATGAGGTGATCAGAAAATGTTAAAGAACTACATGAAGGAAGGGCAGAAACTCCCTCTCTTTGGAGTCGGGCCATATATTGTTTATGGAATTGCTATGGTCAATGTAATAGGAATTATCTTGTTTGGCTATGTGCTTAAGATAGGAATCCTGTATAAGCCATGGATACTTATTTTCCGAGTGGTTGGTACATTACTCATAATAATGGGAATCGGTGTATGGTATATAGGAGCTGTCCGGTCAGATATGGATGATTCTATAACAGAGAACAGGCTTCAGACCAATGGCATTTATTCATGGGTACGGAACCCGATGTACAGCGGCTGGTGGATTGCGCTATCTGGGATTACCCTTATGTGGCATAATGCATGGCTGCTACTTTTTCCGATAGTTGACTGGATTATTATGACAGTTGCACTTATAAAAACGGAAGAGAAGTGGCTTTTGGATTTATATGGTGAGGAGTACGCTGAGTATAAGGAAAACGTAAACAGATGCATCCCGTGGAAACCTGGCATTGGGATATATAGAACGGAGATATCCACAACTAAGTGGATGATATATGATTTGCCGGGGAATGCAGGTTGGATAATATGGATCGTTTGTACAGTGAAATGTTTGAGGCAAGAGGCGAATATGTATGCCGTACTTTCTGTCATAGTAGCAATTTTCATGATGATTGGCGTGTTGGAACTAATTAGTGAGAGGGCGGCAGGGCTTAACCGCATCCTTACAGCGACAAGGCTGCACAGGGGCTTTGGAGCATTGTCGCTGGGCGGGCTGATTGGAATCCCTGTTTCAATATATGGAATTATTTCAAAGACTGACCGGGGATTGCCGCTGTGGATGCTGACAGGAGCAGTGCTGTGTGCCCTGTTTGCCGGGCTCATACTCATAACGTTTAAGAGGGAAAAATAAGATGAGAATACTCGTTTATGGAGCAGGAGTGTTGGGTGGAAATCTGGCAAGCAGTCTGTACAGACAGGGAAAAGATGTCACACTTCTTGCACGTGGAAAATGGTATGAAGAGATAAAAAGAAATGGGCTTAGTATTCATCATTATTTCGGCAGAAAGACCAATGTGAAGATACCTGTGATTAATGGGTTGAGATCGGATGATAGATACGACGTTATATTCGTGGTGGTCAGATATACCCAGATAGATAGTGTTGTTCAACCTCTTAAAGATAATGCTTCCAGGAACATTGTATTTGTCGGCAACAATCTTAAGACAGACGAGCTTACATCCGCACTATCAGAAAAAACTGTGCTGTTTGCATTTGCAATGTCTGCAGGGCATAGGGAAAAAGACTATATCAGATCAGTGTCACTGAACAAGATAACAGTTGGAAATACTAAGGGGACTTCCTCGCAGGAGAATTTTATAAGAAATGTATTCTCCGGAACAAACTTCAAAGTAGTCTATGAATCAAATATGACAGACTGGCTCATATGCCATGCAGCATCAGTAATACCAATAGCTTTTGCCTGTTATTATGCAAATGGTGATATAAAAAAGCTTAGGCGCGACAAAGTCTATGTCAACAGGATCATGGACGCAATTATTGCGGCTTATACAGTACTGGAAGACAATGGGCATGAAATTATGCCTGATTCTGACAAAGACTTTAGGAATCCAAAGTTCAAAAAGAAATACCTTCCGTTCTATCAATTCATTTTCGCAACGAAGCTTGGAAAACTCTGCACTTCAGACCATGCGATGAATGCAGTCGATGAGATGAGTGCGCTCAACAGGGATTTCAAGGCATACATCGGGCAATACGGCGATATTCCAAAGCAGTGGACAGACCTTGAGAGGGATACTAAAGGATATCTGGTGTAAATATGGAGGCCGGACGGGGAAATCCATGGATGCTATGCCTATGAGGCAAAGGATGCATATAGTTATGCCAAGAAGCTGAAGCTATATGACATTGCACCCGTCGCAGATCAGATTACGCAGGATATGCTGATTTTTGGGGCCAGTGGAGACCATTTCATTGATTACCACCTTATCGGAAAAGAGATCAACATGCTAAGGAATGTCAGAAGCCTTACATTTCGCCTGTTTACTGACAAGGAAGAAGCGGAAAATCATTGTAATGTTGGCAATGGAAAGCTGGCTATAGATGAGATACTAAGCTGGATTACACGTATTGGGAGCAGGGAATGATTGTTACAGCTGTTGCCGTGGGAACCAGAGGGGATGTAAATCCTCTGGCAGAGCTTGGCGAAGAAATGATAAAAAGGGGACATGAGTTCCGGATATTGACATCGGAGGCTTTCCGTCTGCTCATAGAAAGTAAAGGTGTGACCTTCTTAAGGCTTGATACTGATGCAGATCACGTCATGAAATATCTGGTTACAGATTATGGGACGAGCCTTGATTTTGTAAATGGTCTGTTTAAGCTTAAGAAGGAAAATCCGAGGTTCATGGAGCAGACTTTTGATGCCATAAAAGGGTCTGACCTTGTCATGTATGGTACGTGCTCAGCTTTTGCAAGGCATGTGGCTGAGTATCTTGGAATCAGATGTGCCAGATACTTTTACAGTCCAATGGATCCGACGAGCCAGTACTCGCTTTATACTGATGAGTTTAATTCTGATAAAGTGCTGAAAAGCTATGATGGTCTCCCAAATGGAATGAGCCTCATGACAATGGTAGCTCTTAATAAATGGAGAAAGAGTGCAGGACTCCCAAAGTGGAAGATAAGCAGCAGATATACTGAACTTAATGGAAGAAAAGTACTTACTTTTTATCCGACAAGTCCACTCCTTATGCCTGCGGATCCTTCATGGGGAGACCATATACATGTGACAGGATACTGGTATCACCCGGAAGAGAGTATAAAAGATTATGAAGAACCCAAGGAACTGACGGATTTTTTGATGGCGGGTGGAAAACCCATATTTGTGGCTTTTGGAAAGGCTGAGTCCCCTGAACTTGCAAGGTTGCAGCTGCTTACATTAGAAGCTTTGAAAAAGACTGGGATTCGTGCTATCGTGCAGGCGTTTCAGATACCTGAAAAAGACAGGATAAATACAGATAAGCTGTATTTTATAGATAACGTGCCATATGCTTACATCTTCGAAAAGGTGAGGGCAGTGGTGCATCATGGCGGAAACACTACAAATGGGCTGGGACTTAGGGCAGGTCTTCCTACGCTGGTGATAGCACTGGCTCTTGATCAGCATTTCTATGGCAGGGTGGATCACAAGCTTGGATGTGGACCAAAACCTTTATACATCAGAAAGAAGTTATGTACAGCCACAGAAATCGCAGATTCTCTTAGAGACCTGGTCAGTGGAAGGTACGATGTTACGGCGCAGACAATTTCTGAGCTGATAATGAAAGAAAATGGCATAGAAGAGGCTGTTAAAGCAATAGAGGATTATATTTCTGAGGGGTAAATGAGTATGCTTTTAACTGTTTTTCTTACAATAGTGTTTTGCGCAGCCATCACGCTGATGATGTTTTCTGCGGTGGCATTTATACAGAATGAAAAGTTCTTTTATTCAGCGCCAAAGGAAGCACAGGCGGTGCTTCGTCATAGAGACAAGGAGCTATTCTATGGGGCGAGGATAATTGGATGGACACTTATGATATTCAGCCTTCTGATGATACTTGGTGTCGGAGTGATTTCAATCTGGGATGGCTTCAGGAGTGGGTTCACGTTTTGGCAGTTCTTCTTCAGATTTGTTTTTATATTCACCGTATACAAGATTTACGATATGGTCTGTTTTGATTACTTCCTGCTTATGAGGTTCCACTTCTTCCAATACTACTATCCGGAAGTGAAGGAAGTATGTGCGAACAGGAAGTATGGATATAACATCAAGAGTCAGCTGCTGAAGCTTCTTGTGATATTCCCGTCAGCGTCAGCTATTGTGGCCTGGATATGTACATTGTTTTAAGAAACGTGGAGGAGGCAGATATGTCTGACAGGAAAACTGAGATAAAGAGTGCGTATAAGAGTCTGGGAAAGGCTCACGGCTTTTATGATGGGATGATGACCTGCAGTACCTTTATGGGCAGGTTAGTCACAAAACTTGTGTGGAACATGGACAGAGAGGATGCGCTGGAATATCAGGCGAGAGCTTTTGAGATGATACCTGCAGACTTTTCAGGGAAACTACTTGAGGTTCCGGTGGGCACCGGTGTCCTTTCAATGCCGGTTTGGAAAACGCTTCCGAACGCAGACATTACATGCCTTGATTATTCGGAAAACATGATGGCATCTGCATCTCAAAGAGCAGATGAAATGCGGATAAAGAACATAGTATTTAAGCAGGGGGATGTGGGAAATCTTCCTTTTGAAGACAGTACATTTGATGCGGTTGTTTCGCTGAATGGTTTTCACGCATTCCCGGATAAAGAAGCTGCTTATAAGGAGACATTCAGAGTTCTCAAACCAGGTGGCATTTTTACCGGATGCTTTTATGTAGAAGGCGCCAACACACATACTGATAAGATGATAGACAGGTTTTACATAAAAAGCGGATTCTTCACAAGACCGTTCGAAACAGTAGAGTCCCTGGAGAAGCGACTCAAGGGACTGTACATTGAAGTCAATGTTACAAATGTTGAGAGCATTGCGGTATTCCAGTGCAGAAAGAAGGAGCTATGAGCATTAAATATGAGATCCTTAAGCGGGTAGTGAAAGCCGCGGGTTTAAAGAAGATGTGGGATGGAAAAACTGCTGAGGAGATTGTTGCAGCAAAGAAAAAGGAAAATGCAAAGAACCAGATTCCTGAGCTTAAAGATCCTGAGTTTGATATAGACCGGATCAAGGTGATGGGATTTACGGTGATCAGGATGAAGCATAAAGCTAAGGCATCTCACGCTAATCTCTTTATCATCGGTGGCGGAATGGTAATGGCACCAAGACCTGACGCTGTCAAGAAAGCACTCCGTTTTGCCAAGGAAACAGGAGTGGATGTGTACGTGCCTTACTATCCCCTTTGCACGGATTATCCCCTTACCAAAGCATATGCAATGATCCATGAGACATATAAAGAGATGCTAAAGGACTATGACGCTGGGAACATCTCGGTTCTAGGTACATCATCAGGCGGTAATCTTGCGCTGGGAATGGTTCCATACATCAATGACGGGCATGATGATACACCGATGCCTGGCTATATTCTTGCCATTTCACCCGGAACCTGCGTTGAAACAGATGAAGAGTGGGAGCGGATGCTGAAGCTTAATAAAAAAGATGTGGCAATTCCGGCAAGCTATATGAGAACCGCTGTGGATATCATGAGACATGGCGATTTGTCAGTTCCTGAATACATGATATGGCTTCAAAAGGCCGATTTTACCAATTGTCCGCAAGTGACTTTTGTTTATGGCTCCGAAGAAACGTTGTATGCCTGCGCTCCATCTTTCGAAAAAGTCATGCAAAAATATGGAGTGGATTATGAGATGATCGTAGGCGAAGGCATGTTCCACTGCTATCCGGCATTCCCAATAGTGAAAGAGGCCAAGGAAGGCTGGGATAAGATGGTGGATTTAATCAGAAATACTACAAAACAGGGGAGTATAAAAAATGCAATTTGAAGAAATTGGGAATATGTCAGGAAAGACGCTTATGCTGCTTCCCGGGACATGCTGTGACTGGCAGACAAACTTTGGAACAGTAATTGATAGGTTATCAGAGAAATATCATCTTATATGCGTGAACTATGATGGTTTTGATGGAAGTGATGGTATCTTTCCTGATATGATTACGGTAACAGAAAAAATCGAGAAATATATCTGTGAGAAGCATAATGGCAGGCTTGATGGAGCTATTGGATCTTCTCTTGGTTCAAGTTTTGTGGGTCAGCTTGTTATGAGAAAGAACGTGCATATAGATCATGCTATCTTTGGCAGTCCTGACCTTGATCAGAGCGGGCCGGTATCAGCAAAACTCCAGTCAATGCTTGTTGTGCCTCTTTTAACAAGCTTTACAGGCAGTGAAAATAAACGGAATAAATCCAAAGAAAAGCTGAAAAAAATCTTTGAAATGGATGATGAAAATGCTGAGAAATTCATGAACTGTTTTTCCAAGTTTAATCCCCAGTCCATAAAGAATGAGTATTACACAGACCTCCTAACCCATCTTAGGGATGATATCAATGTTGAACATACAAGAGCTCATTTTATCTATGCCAACAAAATGGGTGAGAAGTATCTTGAACGCTATAAGAAGTACTTCCATGATCCTGACATCAGAGAGTTCAACATGCAGCATGAGCAGTGGCTGTTCGGCGGGAAAGAATACGCAGAACCTGTGCTGAAAGCTATAGATGAATTTATGGTAATGACAGTTTGAGGGTAATATGGGGGTGACTACCGAAGATCTAAGGCCTTACATCCCCAAAAAGACGAAGATTGTGAAGGGGCTGATTACGATTGTAGGCAATCCTATTATTGCAGCTGTACTGGCAGGGATTATGATGGTCGTATTATGAGGGAGGGAAGCAGGTAACATGGTTTGGTATGTATTGGTAATTGAAGCGATAGTATTTGCAGTATTATTTACAACAATTCTTTTTGTGTCTTTTCATGGGGAAAAAATGTACAGTCCGGCATGTATCCATAATTACCCGCCTGATATTCAGGAAGAATACTTCAAAACACATGAAAGAGTGGATGTTTCATATAAATCAAAAAAGGTAGTACTTGCGAAGGCCTGTGGAATAATCATGTTTACAGTTATTCTTACCATATGCGCGAAGTTTGCCGGGGCAGTTACATTTTGGCAGGGATTCGCGATCGCTTTTGGACTCATGGTATGGATTGGAGCCTATGACACACTCTTTCTGGACTGGGTGCTATTTGCAAATATGAAAATGTTCAGGCTGGAAGGAACAGAGCACATGGACAAGGCTTACCATCAGAAGTGGTTTCATTTAAAAGGTGCTATATTCCCGGGGCTGTTGTTTGCACTGATTCCTGCAGCTCTTGTAGGACTGTTCATAAGTTTGATGGGTTGAATAAGAAAAGAGCTTTGTGGTGTTTTTGTTTTGAAAGGGAAATGAGATGTATATCAACGAGTATGGAAATCCTAATAATCCAAAGCTCATATTGCTGGCGCCAATGATGATATCCGGTGCAAATCTGTATGATTTGATGAGTCCGTATCTTAAGGGAGATTACTTTATCATCGCTCCCGATCAGGGAGGCCATGGTAAAGCCGGGGCATATATCAGCGCTGATGATGAATACAGACAGCTTAAATCGTATCTGACTGATAAAGACTATAAGAATATCAAGCTTGTATACGGAGCTTCACTTGGCGTAGCAGTTGCATGGCGGCTATTCTGGGATTCCGATTTTAATTTAGAACGTGCCTGGTTTGACGGTGTTGCACTCAATAAGAGTTCTAAGATGGCAGAAGTGCTTGTGTGTAATCTGTTCAGAAAGAGAAAGAAACAGCTGGATAAGACTCATGTGGAAGCATCAAAATCCCTAGTGGATTGGTATGGCTATGACTTCGCAAAGATGATGACTAAGAACTTTGAAAGAATCACGCTGAGTGATATCGATGCAATATGCCATGCATGCTGTACCTACGATATGAAGCCACTGTCAAAAGAACAACAGGCCAAACTCCATCTTGAATATGGCGAAAAGGATTTTGACCTCAAACTTTCTAGAAAATCTTTTGCCAAGTACTTGCCAGATGTGAAGGTGGTTATTAGAAAAGGGTATCCGCATTGTGGATACATGGCTGCGCATACCAGAGAGTATGTTGAAGAAATAGAGGAATTTGTAAATGTTTAAAAAGACAAAGAATATAAGGGGACTTATTTGTGGAATCATCGGATGCCTATGCTATATATCAAGGATGAAAAGCATAAAAGGATTTATCATTACCTGAATGCCTTTGGGCTTACACCTTCCCGCTTAAGGGATTAGCTACACTGATAGGTACCTGAAGCTGTTTTCAATAATGCTTATGAAATACCTGAAGGAGCAGTATGTCTTGATTATCCCCTTACTAAAGCATATGCAATGCTCCATGAGACCTATAAGGAGATGCTGAATGGCTGTTTTTATAAATAAGAGCACACAGATTAATTTTAAGCTTCCGGCAACTGACTGCGGGAATGAAGGAAAAATGAAATGGATTGTATATGATGATCTTTTTCACGCCGGCTATATAGATATATGGTCAAGGAATTTACCGGAAACTATTTTCAGGTCAACCTCATTTAAAAATCAGGATACGGTACCAGTCAAGATAAATTACTGCTATCGTGGTCGATGCGAGGTACTGCTCAACTCGGGGGTGACTACCTTTGTTGTGGGTGATGAACTGGCAATTGATTATGGCACTTCCCAGAACAACGAGGAAGCATTCTTTTACCCAACGGCAGAATACGAGGGGATAGAACTGATTCTGTATCCTTCTGAGGAACTTGACAAGATCCTTTCATTTAATGGCAAAGAAAATATTATAAATGAAATAACACAAAAGTGTACTGATAGAAGCATTCCATTCATAACCGTGGCAGAAGAGCGTATCAGAAGATGTGTGGAAGATCTTAAGGATGATATTCTGGTGCAGACTGACAGTAATCTTTTGCTTATGGATATCATAAAACTTTTGTATCTCATCAACGGTATGTCTTTTAAGTCTGACAAAAGAAGAACCTTTTGCACCTCTTCACAGGTGGATATTGCTAAAGAAGCCCTGGGGATTATATCAGCTGATTTATCAAAACGTCATTCAGCAGCCGAGCTGGCTGCTTCTTTTGGTATAAGTGAATCCTCGCTTAAGAATTATTTTCGTGCAGTATTTGGAAAAGGGTACAGTGAGATTATAAGCGAAATAAGGATGAGAAAAGCAGCTGAGCTTATCAGGGAAAACAAAGAAAACCTTGGTAAAATCGCAGAAACTGTAGGTTACCAGAACCAGTCGAGATTTTCAGAAGCATTCCTTAAGTATCACAAAGTTCTCCCAATGGAATATAAAAGAAGAAGTCGATGCTAAAAAGGCTAAAAATGCTATTTTGCTGTAGAAATATAGGAGGCAAATAACTAAAATCATATAGTGTGTTAGCGGAAGCTAACAATCGCTATAATGCCAGTGTGGCGGAAGGAGAAAAATATGGATGGGATAATGACTCAGAAAAAAAATAATGAAAAGCTTGGAGGAAAAGACCTGATAAATATCGGAATTTATGCAGCTATCTATCTTGTGATAATGACTGCAATCTCTATGTTGGGATTCATTCCGATCATGATGCCGATGTTATCTGTTCTATGCCCTCTGATTGGTGGTATTACCATGATGCTATTTTTTACAAAGGTTAAAAAGTTCGGGATGATCACAATTATTACTATTATAATTGGAGCATTTTTGTGGGTTACAGGAATGGGCTTCTGGCCGTTTATTTTTGGAATTATATGCGGAATTGTTGCGGATCTTGTTGCAAAGAGCGGAGATTATTCAAGTAAAAAGAAGACAGTCTTAAGTTATGGAATTATGTGTATAACAATCTTTGGGTGTTTCCTGCCATTATATCTTGACATAAACGGATATTTTTCAACAAGAACATCCTTTGGAAGCGACTATGTTGAGGCTATGACAAGGATATTCAGACCATGGACAGCACCTATAATCCTGGCATGTTCATTTGTCTTCGGGGTTCTCGGAGCACTCCTTGGAATGCATTTCCTTAAAAAGCATTTTGAGAAAGCCGGTATCGTCTGATGGAAAGTGCGGTATATAACCCGGGAAAACTTGATCGTGGACTTATCATGGATCCCAGAACAAAGCTGGCATTACTCATCACGGTAACAACCTTTGCATTGGGCGGTGCCGGAGGTAGAAGATGCGGAATGCTTGTACCTGTACTTTGCATGGTGCCTTTTCTCCTGCTTCTAACTGCAAAGAGATTCAAAACAGCGATTATTGGAATAGTGCTGTTTTGGGGATCGAGTATGCTTCTGGCCTTTGCTAATGCGCATGATTTGAGAGGGCTTATTTACTATATTATCCTCGGCTCATGCGGAGTGCTTGGAAGGTTCCTTCCCTGCATAATGATGGGGAGGTATCTGATGGAGTCTACAACTGTAAGCGAATTTACAGCAGCAATGAAAAAGCTCCATGTAAGCGATAATTTCATCATTCCGTTATCTGTTATGTTCCGTTTTTTTCCTACAGTTGTAGATGAGGCTGATTCAATTAGCTGCGCGATGAAAATGAGAGGAATAAACATTGGGGGGGAGACATGCTTCCAAGATTATAGAGTACAGGATGGTTCCTCTTATGACCTGCTGTGTAAATATCGGAGAGGAACTATCAGCAGCGGCTCTTACAAGAGGTCTTGGCGGCGAGGTGAAAAGAACTAATATCTGCAGGATAGGTTTTCATCTGCAGGATTACGCTGCATTGTTATTGTGCCTGGTCCCGTGGGTATTACTGATTGTGGATGTGGTGAGATGATAGAATTTGAAAATGTCAGCTTTAATTATTTGAGGACAGAGCAAGCTTCTGTCAGGAATATTAACCTTAAGATAAACAAGGGAGAGACGGTGCTTTTATGTGGTGAATCCGGATGCGGTAAAACAACGCTTATCAGGATGATAAATGGTCTTATCCCGCATTTCTATGAGGGACGGATGAATGGAAGTGTATCGGTTGCTGGGATGGATACGACAGAAGCAGAACTTTATGAGACGGCAAAAGTTGTAGGTTCGGTATTCCAGAATCCCAGGAGCCAGTTCTTCTGTGTGGACAGCACAAGCGAGCTTGCCTTTGGCCCTGAAAATATGGGACTTCCGGAGGAAGAAATAAGGGAGCGCATAGACACTACTGTGGCTTTGATGAAGATCAGATCTTTAATGGACAGAAGCATATTTGAAATGTCGGGTGGAGAAAAGCAAAGAATAGCCTGCGCATCTGTAGATACGCTAAATCCAGAGGTTTGTGTTTTGGATGAACCTTCATCTAACTTAAGTCTTGAGGCTATTGAAGACCTTAAGAATACTCTCCTTGGCTGGAAGCAGAAGGGAAGGACGATTGTTGTAGCTGAGCATAGGCTGTACTGGCTTAAGGATATCTGCGACAGGGTAATCTGCCTTAAAGAAGGGAAGATCATCTTTGATATGCCGATGAAAGAGTTCAGAAATCTGTCTGAGGAAGAGTTAAGACGCCATGGCCTTCGGTCTATAAATGAGAATCTTTCGATGGCGCCAATTGAAACATGGAAGATGAATCCTGAGACCATTACCTTTGAGAAGCTTTTCTACAATTACAGAAATTGTGATGCTCTTCATATAGACAGGCTTGAAATACCCCGGAATGAAGTAATAGCAGTAGTCGGTTCCAATGGTGCAGGCAAATCCACATTTTCGAAATGTATATGCGGGCTGATGAGGGGATTTAAGGGTTATGCCATCATCGGAAAAAAGAAGCAAAAGAGTAGAAATCTTCTGAAGAGTTCATACATGGTCATGCAGGATGTTAACCATCAACTGTTCTGTGAAACGGTTATGGATGAGGTCACGTTGGGAATGGATGAGGAAAACGGACAAAGAGTAGTTGAAATCCTGGATAAGCTTGGGCTTGAGGAATTGGCAGACAGGCATCCCATGAGTCTTTCAGGTGGACAGAAACAGAGGGTTGCAGTTGCAAGTGCGCTGCTTTCTGATAAAGATATCATCCTGTTTGATGAGCCTACAAGTGGGCTTGATTTCTATAATATGGAGCGGGTGGCTGAGCTGATATGGTCACTGCGTGGTCAGAAGACAGTGTTTGTTGTTACTCATGACCCGGATCTTGTCAGGAGATGTGCTACGGTGGTTCTACGGTTAGAGAACGGTCATGTTGTAAATACTAATTCAGGCGGAGAGATGAAAGACTATGAAAGAGAAAAAGAAAAGTGTTATTGCACAGCTGTTTGAATACGCAGGCAATCATAAGTATTTTACTATATGCTCATGGATACTGGCTGCCATAAGCGCTCTTGTGGCGCTTGTGCCATTCTATTACATATGGTGCATTATTAAGGAAGTTGTGGAAGTAAGACCGGATTTTAGTAAGGCTACCCACATAGTATCTCATGGTTGGAGTGCTGTGGGTATGAGCCTTTTGGCCATGTTTATATATATTGCAGCTCTTATGTGTTCGCATATCGCAGCATTCAGGGTTCAGGCCAACATGAGAACTGCTATGATGGAGCATGTAATGAAGCTTCCTATGGGGTATATAGAATCTGAGGGAAGCGGAAAGATAAGAAAGATAGTTGCAGAGTCCAGTGCAGCTACGGAGACATTTCTGGCTCACAGTCTTCCGGATAAGGCGGTGAGCTATGCAACTCCAGTGGGACTAATCGCCATGCTCCTTATCTTTGACTGGAAGATAGGCCTTATCTGCTTCATTCCAGCTGTCATCGCATTTTTTGCCATGGGCGGTATGATGGGTGAAAAGATGCAGAATGACATGAAAGAGTATCAGAATGCCCTTGATGAGATGTCAGCTGAGGCTGTTGAATATGTCAGGGGAATACCTGTCGTAAAAACTTTTGGGCAGTCCGTCTTCTCTTTTAAGAGATTCAAGGAAGCTATAGATAAATACGAAAAATGGACTATAACTTACACCATAGGAATGAGAATACCTATGATAGGTTTCACTACAGCTGCTAACGGTGTATTTGCTGCACTTGTAGCCTGTGGACTCATTTTTACCAGAGGAGGCGTTTCAGATACATTCCTTTATAACATCCTTTTTTACATCATCATAACTCCGATACTGACGGTCACACTCATGAAGGTCGCTTATGCCGGTGAGAGCCAGATGGTGGTAAAGGATGCTCTTGAGAGAATGTATACCCTTTTGGAGGTGAAGCCTCTTAAGGAGACCGTAAGTCCACAGATTCCCAAGGATAGCGGTATCAGCATAGAGGACATTACCTTCACCTATGATGAGAAAAAGGCTAATGCCATCGATGGCATCACGCTGGATATAAAGCCGGGTGAACATGTGGCATTTGTGGGACCTTCCGGAGGCGGAAAGACAACACTTGCATCACTTGTTGCGAGGTTCTGGGATGTTAAAGAGGGCAGTATCAGGATTGGCGGCGTTAACGTAAAAGATATCGCTTCATCTGAGCTTATGAAGCAGGTGTCCTACGTTTTCCAGGATAGCAGACTCCTTAAGATGTCTATACTTGATAATGTCAGAATGGGGAGACCTGATGCTACGGAGGCGGAAGTAATACAGGCACTTAAGGATGCAATGTGCTGGGATATAATCGAAAAGCTTCCAGAGGGTATAAATACTATGATCGGAAGTAAGGGCACATATGTATCTGGTGGCGAAGCACAGCGTATTTCCATAGCGAGGGCGTTCCTTAAAAATGCGCCGATACTTATACTTGATGAGGCCACAGCTTTTGCGGATCCGGACAATGAGATAATGGTTCAGCAGGCCTTTGCTAACCTGTCAAAAGATAAAACAGTGATCATGATCGCCCATCGCCTGTCAACAGCAGTAAATGCAGATAAGATATGTGTTCTTACAGATGGAAAGGTGGCAGAATCCGGAAAGCATGAAGAACTTCTTGCAAAGAATGGAATTTACGGTCATATGTGGAACGAGTATCAGAAATCAGTAAACTGGAAGGTGGGTAAAGGCGCATGAGTATAGTAGAAAGGTTACAGCATAAATACGCCCTTTCAGAGCAGGGCGCTAAGGATATGATAAAAGCGTTTGCAGCATGTACATTTGCAAACCTGGCACAGATGATGCCTGTGGGAATTCTTTTTATGATGACAGGAGATCTGCTAAATGGGCAGCTGTCGAAGAGCCATGTGGTTATATTTATTGGTGGAAGTATTATTTGTCTTGCGCTTATAGCAATCACTGAGTATTTCCAGTATAATGCTACGTTTTTCTCAACCTATGTTGAAAGCGGTGTAAGAAGGCGTTCTCTTGCAGAAAAATTAAGAAGGATACCTCTTTCATTTTTTGGGAAAAAAGACCTGGCAGATCTGACCAATACCATCATGGCGGACTGCGCAATGCTGGAGACAGCATCATCACACTGGCTCCCGGAGCTTGTTGGAGCTTTTATTTCTACAACGCTTGTAGTAATAAGTCTGTTTTTCTTTGATGCAAGAATGGCAATAGCTGCAGTCTGGGTGCTTCCTGTAGCATTTATAATCGTGTTTTTCTCAAGAAATGTGATGCATGCTGTAAACAGGAGAGGTAGCAGATATAAGGTGGCATGTCTTGACGGCATCCAGGAAGCACTGTAAACAGTACGAGACCTTAAGGCATATAATGCACAGGATACCTACATGGAAGGACTCAATAAGAAAATCAAAGCTGTCGAGTCCCACAATATTTTCTCAGAGTTTTTAAATGCAGCATTTGTCTGCAGTGCCCAGATGATCCTTAAATTTGGGATAGGAACTGTTGCAATTGCTGGCTCAGCCCTCCTTATAAAGAATGAAATAAGTATTGTCACATTTTTTATGTACCTTCTTGTTGTTTCAAGAATGTATGAGCCTTTGCAGATAGCACTTCAGAATTTCTCTGCGCTTATAGCAACAGATACTCAGTGTGAGAGAATGGATGAAATCCTTTCACATGGCGAACAGACGGGAGCAGATATCCTTTCAAACAAAAACTATGACATTGAGTTTAAGAACGTGCGGTTTTCATATGAGGATGGGGAAACAGTATTAGACGATGTGAGCTTTGTGGCAAAACAGGGGGAAGTCACAGCGCTTATCGGACCTTCCGGCGGGGGAAAGACTACGGTATCAAGGTTGTCTGCAAGGTTCTGGGATATTAATAGCGGACTAATAACTGTTGGTGGAATGGATATATCAAAAATAGATCCTGAGACGCTTTTGTCCATGTATTCAATTGTGTTCCAGGATGTAACTCTTTTTAACAATACTGTTCTTGAGAATATCAGAATTGGCAGAAAAGAGGCTACAGACGAGGAAGTCCGGGCTGCGGCCAAACTTGCCCACTGCGATGAGTTTATCGATAAGCTGCCCGATGGTTACAATACACTCATAGGCGAAAACGGTTCGGAGCTATCAGGCGGTGAACGGCAGAGAATATCCATCGCCAGAGCATTCCTAAAGGATGCACCGATTATTCTTATGGATGAGGCTACAGCATCCCTGGATGTAGATAATGAATCCCTGATCCAGGAGGCAATCAGTGACCTGATAAAGGATAAAACGGTTCTGATAATTGCGCATCGCATGCGCACTGTCGATGGTGTTGACAAGATAGTTGTTCTTAAAAATGGTACTGTTGCTGAGTCAGGAAATTCTTCTGAGCTAAAGGTAAAAGATGGAATCTATAATCACATGATATCAGTTCAGATGCAGTCAGAGAATTGGAAGATGGCATAACAGCTGGACGGAGCGCAGGAGTGCAGGGGATCCGCCGCCCACCATGAGAGTCCTTCCGTAGATATCTTCAATTCAGCGGCCTCTTTTACTGGAATTGACAGATGGGGTAAGGAGTATGCTTCATTCAGCAAAAATCTCTGTGAGAGCAATTCTAAAGCGGAAGGTGTAAGCAATACTTCTTTTATGCAGGGAGATGCGTGTAAACTGCCTTTTGAAGATGAGACCTTTGATGCAGTAACAAGCAACTATGTATATCACAATATTCCAAGCAGTGACAGGCAGGCGATCCTTCTGGAGACATTACGTACTTTAAAGAAGGGCGGTACATTTGCAATCCATGACATTATGTCAAAGGCAAAATACGGTGATATGCAGGCATTTGTACAGAAGCTAAAAGACATGGGATATGACGATGTAAAGCTTGTGGATACAACAAGCGGAATGTTTATGAATAAATGGGAATCAACCTGGATGGGGCTTTCTGGTTCAGCTATTTTAATGGGGAGGAAGTAAGTTATGAAGTCAAAACAAAGAATATTATTTGGATGTTATGCAATGGTACTTGCTATTATTGGGGATTATCTTCTTGGATACGGTACAATTGGCACAACATCAGATCCGGATGCCTATATGGGTATATCTTGGAATGTGGCTCCTGATTGGAGATATGCAGTATCATCAATCCTCGGGTTTTTGTGTGCAGCGATGTTTGCTTATGCTGCAACAGAACTGATGAGGATTATGGAGGATGAATATAATCTAAAGGATTCCAAACTATACAAGCTTTTCAAGGTTGCCAACTGGGGAGGAATTTTGTATTTTGCCTTTATTCATATAGGCATATGCATTCTTCCTGTTGTTTTTAATGCAGGAATGGAAGCAACGAGCGATATCGAAGCATCTGTCGGTATGACGATCAGGGTTCTGAAAAGCGAACTTATTCCATTGTTAGCCGGTTTTGTGGTATGCGATATGTTTGTGACTATAGGATGGGTTGGAATGGTTCTTAAGAGTATGCTTCCTGTTAAAAAATGGATGATCATATGTTGCCCTGTTTTTGGTGTACTTTTCGGAAACTTACTTAATTTGATATCAGAAGGGCTGGATTCTGGGACAGAATCACTGGGGTGGCTTATGTTGTATTTGGTTTGTGCACTGACTCTTACAGATAAAAAAGGGGGCTGAACAAGTATGTATCATATAGAGAAAAACACAGTACAGGAGACGCTTATCATACCTTTGTATGGAAGAAAAGTTTGCTCGGAACACTTCCCTGATCTGTTCAAGGATCCTGAAGCAGAGCGCTTATGCAGCATGCTTGATTATGATTTTGCGGAAAAGGGAAAGAAGATGGAAAGCGCGGCAGGTCTCTTTGGTGCATTGGAGGTCGCACAAAGGCAGTATGACCTTGCCTGGGAAGTAAAGGACTATTTAAAGAAAAATCCGGAGGCTGCGGTGGTCAATCTTGGATGTGGACTGGATGATACCTTCCGCAAATGTGATAACGGAAAGTGTAAAGGATACAACATCGATATGTCTGATGTGATCGCTGTCAGAAATAAATTGCTTCCTGAGAGTGACAGAGAAAGAAACCTTGCATTTGACCTTAACGATGAGGCCTGGATGGATGAGATTGATTCTAGTAGCGGTGCAGTCTTTTTTGCATCCGGCGTGTTTTATTATTTTAAAATCGAAGATGTGAAAGCTCTGTTTCAGAAGATGGCAAAGCGATTTCCGGGAGCCGTTCTTGTTTTTGACAGCTGTAACAGGCGTGGAGCAAAGATGATGACAAAAACGTGGCTTAAGGAAGCCGGAATATCTGAGGTTGATGCATTTTTCTCATTAGAAGATAAGGATGAGCTTAGAAACTGGTCCGGTGATTTTGCAGATGTGTCAGCAAAAAGCTATATGCGCGGATATAGGGATATATATAAGGATGTCAGCTTTTTCCATAAACTGATGATCAAATTCTGCGATGTACTTGTTAAGATGCAGATTATAAAAATAATTTTCAGGTGAATAGCTGCCAAAGAAAAGGTGAAAATGAACAGAAAGCACGCAAAGAAGACATAAAATAGTGCAAGGGAAATTGAGGATTCACTTAAAGATCTGGTAAGTGGCAGATACGATGCCAAAGCACTGGAAGTGTCGCAGCAGATCAAGAAAGAAAATGGTGTAGTTGATGCGGCAGATGCCATTGAGAATTATGTTTTGGAAGGGTGTCGCAGAAGGTGATGACTGATGTGATTACAGACTGACAAAATCGTTTTAGGGAGGAGATGCTATTTAGATAGAAGACACTAAGCTCCCATTACGTTGGCTTATAAAATTCAGGACATCAATATAAAATGATTTTTCCTGACTTCGATAAGACCGTCTTTTTTCATTTTGCCAAGTTCCTTTGAGAGAGCACTGCGCTCAAGATTAAGATAATCTGCAAGTTGTTGGCGGTCGAAAGGAATGGTGCAGCTGTCCGAAGCGGAGGATAAGGTCAGAGAACTGAACTGGATGAAGGATCAGGCATTTCTCCTGAATTCTGTTGGCGTCATGCCATAGTTTTTTCTGAATACTTTAACGAAGTAATTATTGTCGGAGTAACCGACGTAGCTGCTGATCTCCTGGATTGGAAGAGTTGTCTTCTTCAGGAGGCCGGCAGCTTTTTTGCAGCGCATGGAAGCGGCGTATTCCGTCATGGTCACGCCCGTTTCTTTTTTGAACAGCCTGGCGAGGTGGGAAACAGACATATTGGCGGCACTTGTCAGGTCTTCGTTTGATATGTGATCTCCGAGATGGAGACTAATGTACTCAAGGACTCTCTGAATTGGCGCAGAAAACCTGTCCAGGGACAGTTTGTGATTTCGAACTGCTTTCGTGAGCTCAACGATCATTTCGATCAGGTATCGGGTCTGCAGCTCCGGGCTTTTTGTAGCTGATGAGAGCTGAGTATACTTCTGAGTGATCTCATCTATTGTAATGACCGAAAGCCCTGATTCTTCCGCAGCTTTTCTGGAAAGGGTTTTAAGTATTGCCAGACCATAGCCCGAGGCGTAGTAGTTAAGGGTCTCTTTAGAAAAGTCGGAAAGAGACTCAGGGCCGGATAATTTTTCAAATGCTGACATGACGTTTTTGGTATCCCCGTTCCTTATCATTGAGAGAAACTGTTTTTCCTGGTCGTATCGCCTGTAGATCTCGCTGTAATTCTTCTCAGACAGCTCCGTCCTGTCGTCTTCCTCGGATACATCCTGGATAAAACCCGTAAGCCTTCTGTACGAATACTCTGACTCCGCAGGAGAAAAAGAGATTATGCATTTGTTTACCACACTGGTTATCTGCTCTGTATATACTATGGGAAATGCTGTGTAATACAGCTTGAAGGCCAGTGATTTGGAGGAGGACTCATCGTTCCTGGCAAGCACGGTCTCTGTCTTAAGTTCTGAGTATTTTTCTTTTACATAAGGTCCGATTATATAAATCCTGTTGTCAAAGGTAAAAAAAGATATACATATACCCAGCTGGTCTATAACCTCATAGATTATGCCTCCTTTGGATGAGCTCAGAAGATAGTGAAGGGCATCCTGTGTAAACATGGGCTGCATCTTGATACTGAAGCAGTATTTCTTTTCGAAGGCCTCAAGAGATATGTCCATATCCGTGGCATCCGTTACATCTACTGAGAGCAGATTATTTAGAAGAGCTGAAAAAAGAGCATGATCCATATTCATTCCTCAAAAAACAGTAAAATAATACTATAATTAACAAAATAATTCTAACATATCCCGGAACTAAATGATACTATGATCATAACAGGAAAGCTTTCATTGATTAATGTTTCATTGATTAATATGCAACTGAAAGGGGTTAATTATGGGTAAGGACAAATCTCTGACAAGAGAAGAAAATGGGGTAACTTACAAAAGGGCAAAAACATGGCACATCGCTCTTGCGATGATGACAGGTGCAGGGCAGATGGCATTTTATCTGCTGATGAATGGTGCAACATATATTGGAAATTCCAACTTTGGAATTCTTGTTGCAGTTACAGGACTTATTATCACAGGATCAAGGCTTTTGGATGGTATTACAGATCCGGTGATAGCTTTTTTCTTGGAAAGATTTAATTCCCGATTTGGAAAAGTAAGATTCTCGATCATGTTTGGATGGCTGCTGATGGCCATTGCTACGACGCTGATGTGCAATATAGGGGCAAAGCTGTCACTTACGGGCGCCGCAGGAATAACATTCTTTGTTCTCTGTTATGTGATCTATATCATTGGCTATACTTTTGTAAGTATAGCCGGTCAGATCAACATGAACATTCTGACAAATGATCCAAAACAGCGTCCTACAATCGGTGTCTGGAGTACAGCGTATTCATATCTGGTGCCAATGATCATGAGCGTTGTGGCATCGGCTGTGATTCTCCCAAGATTTAATAACATTCAGGGAACAGAATACTTCGCAACTTACAATGTAGTGGTAATATTTGTTTCGCTCTTTTTCTACATTCTGGCATGCATAGGAATTGCTCCATACGACATTCCCGAGAATTTCGAAGGAATCAAAAAGGATGGCGAAACCGATGAAAAGCCAAGCTTTAAGGACATGCTGGCGCTAATCAAAGAGAATAAAGAGCTTCAGAGATTCATCATGGCTGCAACATCTGATAAGTTGGCACAGACAATAGGCTCTGCAGCGGTAGTATCCACAATGCTTAACGGAATTATGCTTGGCTCAATGGCTATATCATCGATTCTGTCTGCGCTTGCAATGCTTCCATCCATTATTTTTGCAATTATTGGTGCGAAGATTGCAGGTAAACAGGGTAGCAGAAAGGTAATGATCGACTGGACCAAGAACTGTATCGGACTGAATATCGCATTTGCAGTATATCTTTTGTTTACACCTACAACGCTTGTGGGAACAGTATTCGGTGGCAACTTATCAACCGGAGCAGTTCTCATGGCAATCACTTATGTACTCTTTACATTTGGAAATAACGCAATGAAGATGGTTGTTTCTGTATCAACAAGTGCGTTCAGAATGGATGTTGTTGACTATGAGATGGATCGCTCAGGAAAATACATGCCTGCGACAGTATCCGCTACTTACAGCTTTATTGACAAAATAGTTTCATCTTTTGGTGCAACTATCGCAACACTCATGATCGGACTGATAGGATATACAACTACAGCTCCCCAGCAGGGTGATCCGCTTACTTTCAGCGTAAGGGTCATGACGGTAATACTCCTTATAGGATTCCCTATAGTGGGATGGATCTGCACACTGCTGGCAATGAAGAATTCAGAGCTCACATACCATAAGATGGAAGAGATCCAAAAGAGTATCGGCGAAAAGAAAAAGGCTGCAATGGGTCAGTAAAAAGCTGGAGAGGTGAAACATGCGAACAACAATTCTTTGGAATGATAACTGGATATTTGAAAAAGAGGGCAAGAGCGAGAGTATATCTCTTCCTCATACCTGGAATGCTGTTGATGGACAGACGGGACCTGAGCAGTATTACAGAGGAACCTGCCTTTATAAAAAGACATTTGAAAGACCGGTAATGGAAGAGGGACAGCGGGTGCTTGTGGAATTTCGAGGCGCTAACTCCTCTGCAAAAGTTGTTTTAAACGGTCGTGAGGTTGCTAGCCATGACGGCGGATATTCCTGCTTCAGGGCAGACATAACAGATGCACTTTCAGATTCTAACGAGATGGTAGTTTCTGTTTCCAACGAGCCCAATACAAGGGTGTATCCACAGAAAGCGGATTTCACTTTCTATGGTGGCATTTACAGGGATGTTTATCTTGTGGTTGTGGATGAAAAGCACTTTGACATGGACTATTATGGTGGAAAAGGACTGTATGTCACACCAAGACTAAACGGAAATGAAGCTGAAATTGAAATAAAGGCATACACGAGCGGCGGAGAGCGCGTAAGAATATCAATAGATGGTGTAACAGAGCAGGAGTTTGAGGTGGTTCCGGCAGAGGATGCATCCTGTGGATATGTTGCCTGTGGTAAGATCACGATAAAAGAGCCACATTTATGGAACGGTCTCAAGGATCCGTTCTTGTACAACATAACAGCAACTCTTTTGGATGGAACAAAAGAGTGTGACAGAATCTATGACAGGTTTGGAGTAAGGCAGTTTCATGTTGATCCTCATAAAGGATTTTTCCTCAATGGAGAAAGCTATCCGCTTCGAGGAGTTTCAAGGCATCAGGACAGGGCAGGAGTTGGTAATGCACTGACAAAAGAGATGCACAGGGAGGACATTGAACTCATCCTCTCTATGGGCGCCAATTCCATCAGGCTTGCACACTATCAGCACGATCAGTACTTCTATGATCTTTGCGATGAAAAGGGCATAGTGGCATGGGCTGAGATTCCATATATTACCGTACATATGGACAGTGGAAGAGAGAACACCATATCCCAGATGAAAGAGCTGATAAGCCAGAATTACAATCATGCATCGATAATGTGCTGGGCACTTTCAAATGAAATATCTCTGCAAGGCGTAACTGAAGACCTCTTGGAGAATCACAGGATATTAAACGATATTGTCCACGTAATGGACCCTGTCAGATATTCTGCCATGGCAAATCTGTTCCTTCTCGAGACAGACTCTCCTCTTGTAACATTGCCGGATATTCGCGGATACAACCTGTATTATGGCTGGTATGTAGGTGAGATGGAGGACAATGACAAGTGGTTTGACGATTTCCATAGTAAGCATCCTGATGTTGCAATAGGACTTACGGAGTATGGAGCAGATTCAGTAATTAGCCTACAGTCTCCAAGACCTGAAAAAGGCGATTATACAGAAAGTTATCAGGCTGTTTATCACGAGCATATGCTTGAAATGTTCAGCACCCGTCCATATATCTGGGGAACATATCTCTGGAATATGTTTGAATTTGCTGCAGCAGGACGAGATGAGGCAGGAGACCCCGGCAAAAATCACAAGGGAGTCATCACCTTTGACAGAAAGCAGAAAAAGGACGCTTATTATATCTATAAAGCATGGTGGTCTGATGAGCCTTTCGTTCATCTTTGCGGAAAAAGATATCACGACCGCATCGAGGACAATACAGAGATAAAGGTATATTCAAACCAAAGGTCCGTCACACTCTTTGTTGACGGTGTAGAAGCGGCAAGTGCAAGCGGAGAACACGTATTTAAGTTTAATGTTCCCATAACCGGAGTACATACAATAAAGGCTGTTTCAGGCGAGTTATCTGATGAAATGGAGATAGCAAAGGTTTCTGAGCCCAATCCTGCATACTTTGCTCCCGACAAAAAGGTCAGAAACTGGTTTGACAAGGCAGATGAACCTGAGGAAAAAGAGGGATACCTTTCCCTTTCAAGTACAATGGCAGAGATTCAGGCAACGCCTGAAGGAAAAGCAATACTGGACAGAATGATGGCTGCAATGACTGCAAAGACAGCCGGTGGGATGGGCGAAGGAGTAGAGATATCCGAAGCGATGCAACAGATGATCGCTCGCCAACCCCTTAAGAAGCTCCTGCAACAGGGCGGAATGGATATAGAATCCGACGAGATTAAGGCACTTTCAAATGCTCTTATGAATATCAAAAAGCGCTAAAACAGAGGTGTTAAATGGAAGCGGCTAAGATTTTTGAAAAAGCAAAGTGGATATCACCTGAAACCGTGACAGAACCTGATAAGAGAAAAGGTGCAGGATATTTAAGGACCACATTCTCTTATAAAGAGGGGAAAGTTAGCATATATGCTACGGCCCACGGCTTGTATGAAATACTTATAAATGGCCGGAGTATCACGGATGCACGACTGACTCCGGGATGTGATGAGTATGATAAAAGGCTTCAGTATCAGGAGTATGAGATCACTGAAGTGCTAAAGCCCGGTGAAAACGAGATCTTTGTAACGCTGGGCGATGGCTGGTACAGAGGATGTAACGGAATTGACGGCGTGAGAAACCTCTACGGAGAGGATGTTTCATTTCTGTGCGCAGTGATAGGCGATGGAGACATGGAGAATCCGATACTTGTCACGGATTGCAGCTGGGATGCCTGTGAAAACGGGCCCATTAAGCTTACGGACCTTGAGCTTGGTGAAAACTATGATGCCAATGCGCCTTTTGAGGAGTGGCATAAGGCAAGGGAGATGTCTTTTGACAAGGGAAACATCGTGGCCCAGTCCGCGCCATTTGTTACGGAGCATGAGGTGTTTGAGGGAAGGCTCATTACCACCCCTAATGGAGAAAATGTCTTTGATTTTGGGCAGAACCTGGCCGGATATACTTCTTTTGTCGTGAAAAATGCCAGGGGCGGTGAGAAGATCTGTCTCATCCACGGTGAAAACCTGGATGAAAACGGAAACTTCACGATCAGTAATTTCCAGCCCGGAGACAGGAACAAATCAGGCGGAATAAAACAGGAAATAAACTATATCTGCAAGCCGGGCAGGAATGAGTTTAAGCCTCATTTTTCGATGTTTGGATTCAGATACGCAAAGATAACAGGCGATATCTTACCGTCAGACATCAAAATAAAGAGCATTGCTGTTTATTCGGACATGAAGGAAACAGCGGGCTTTGAATGTGGCGTGGATGAAGTAAACAAGCTCTTTAGAAACAGTGTATGGTCCATGAAGTCAAACTTTTGTGACATTCCTACTGATTGTCCCACAAGGGAGAGAGCCGGCTGGACAGGCGATGCGGCGGTCTTTGTGAGGACCGGTGCGTACCTTATGGATTGCAGGGGAGTTTACGAGAAATGGCTTGCAAACGTGAGGATAGGGCAGCACACTGATGGCAAGATGGCGTATATCTGCCCCAAGAACTCAAATCCGGGCAAGATAGCAGAGATGTTCTCGGCTTCTGTCGGATGGGGCGATGCGGCGGTTCTTGTGCCCTGGAATCTGTATAGAATATACGGCGATGAGCAGATACTTAAAGACAACTATGAAATGATGAAGAAGTGGGTGAATTTCCTCGGAAGAAGAGCCGGAAAGAGTAAGCTCAAGAACCGCTTTGGAAAGAACCCTTACAGGAAATACATCATCGATACCGGAATGGACTACGGTGAGTGGTGCGAGCCGGGGGCAGATGTTATGAAAACAATGATGTCTGCATTCAAGGATGGCCAGCCTGAAGTGGCAACAGCTTACTATGCATATTCATCGGGTATTCTCGCTAAAATATCAGAGATTCTCGGAAATGGTGCCGATGCGGATAAGTATAAAGAGATCTCGGAAAAGGCGACTGAGGCATACAGATATCTGGTTCTGAAAGACGGGCATATAAGATCTGACAGGCAGTGCGAGTACGTAAGGCCTCTTGCGTTTTGTCTTTTACCTGAAAAAGAGGCAGTGGAAGCTGCTAATGACTTAAATGAGCTGGTAGTGAAAAATGACTATCATCTTAATACAGGCTTCCTTTCAACGCCTTTCCTGTGCAGCGTGCTTGCAGATTACGGTTATGTGGATACTGCGTACAGATTACTTCTGCAGAAAAGCTATCCGTCATGGCTCTATGCGGTGGAGAAAGGTGCCACCACTGTCTGGGAGACGTGGGATGGTATCAGGGAAGACGGCACTGTCCATGATTCACTGAATCACTACTCCTATGGAGCTGTTTCCGGATGGCTTTTGTCCGGTGTCTTGGGAATCAGATACGATTTCGACAAAGTCCTGATAAAGCCACTGCCGGATGAGAGACTTAAGTATGCAAAGGGCTACTATGATTCACCGAAAGGTCGCATAGTTTCTGAATGGAAATATATTGAGAGCTCGAATTCTTTTGCCTACCGTTTTGAAATTCCTGAAGGAATGGAAGCAGAGCTGGAGCTCCACGGACAGGAAAAGAGAATTCTGACAAGCGGAAGTTATGAGATTTAAATTATGGAGGATAGGAAAATGAACAAGTTCGAGAACGGATTTATGCTGGGCGCTTCTACTGCAGCCCACCAGGTTGAAGGAAACAATACAAATTCAGATTACTGGTTAATGGAGAATATGGAGCATTCACAGTTTGTTGAGCCTTCACTGGATGCCGTGGATCACTATAACAGATACGAAGAAGACATCAAGATGCTTGCGGATGCAGGCCTTAACACTTACAGATTCTCTGTTGAATGGGCACGTATTGAGCCTGAGCAGGGCAAATTCGATGAAAAAGAGATTGAGCATTACAGGAAGATGATCAAATGCTGCAGGGACAATGGCGTTGAGCCGGTTATTACCCTCATGCATTTCACATCGCCTGTGTGGCTTATAAAGCTGGGTGGCTGGGACAATGAGCAGGTTGTAGAGTTTTTTGCCAACTATGCCGGATATGTCGCTAAGCAGCTTGGAAGCGAGATAAAGTATATCTGCACCATCAATGAAGCAAATATGAGACTTCAGATTGGCGCTCTCATGGAGAGATTTAAGAAGCAGATGATGGCGAAAATGGCAAATGCAGCCAAAAGCAGTGGTGACTCCATGGAGGGACAGGTTCAGGTTGGGCTTAATCTTTCTGATCCGATGGAGAAAATGAAGCTGGCAGCAATGGAGAACGCCAAAGTATTCGGAGATCCTCAGCCGCATACATTTGTTTCTGCAACAGATGCAAATGGCGATATGATAGTTATAAAGGCACATCAGGCAGCCAAGGAAGCAATCAAGGCTGTTAATCCGGATATTCAGGTTGGTATTACGCTTTCCCTGCACGACTGCCAGTACATAGAAGGTGGCAAGGAGCGCGCAGAAAGCGACTGGAATGAGGAGTTTAGCCATTACATTCCTTATATCAAGGATGATGATTTCTTTGGACTTCAGAATTATACAAGAACAACTTACGGCCCAGATGGAATTGTGCCTGTTCCCGAGGGAACACCAATGACACAGATGGATTATGAAGTATATCCTGAGGCTCTTGAGCATGTAATAAGACGCGTGCATGAGGAGATGCCAAATGTTCCGATCATGGTTACCGAAAATGGAATAGCAACAGCAGATGATAAGCAGAGAGTTGAGTTTATCGACAAGGCAATTGAGGGTGTTCAGAGTTGTATAAATGATGGAATTCCTGTCATCGGATACTGCCACTGGTCACTTATCGATAATTTTGAGTGGCAGAAAGGTTATGCGCTGACATTTGGTCTTTGCGCAGTTGACAGGAAAACACAGATCAGGGCACCAAAGCCCAGTTTGAAGCATCTTGGAGGCTATTTGAAATAATGAAAGACACAGTACTGACGGGTGTGCAACAGATAATGATTGGTAGCAGATGCAATAGTTATGAGAGTGCACTCAGCACACTTCAAAGCATCAAGAGTACCGGCTATGACGGCATTGAACTAAATGACTTCATGATAAGGCCAACGCCTTTTATTGTGAGGCTGCTTACAAAATTTGCCGGTATGCCCACCGGTAATGGCGGAAAACTCGATTGGAAGAAGCTGATCTCAGAGAGCGGCCTGAAAGTCATAAGTCTGCACAGCAATCTAAACAGCATTGAAGAGAATCCTGAGGCTGTTGCGAAGGAAGCATTGAGCTTTGGAACGAACACCGTTGTTATAACCGGTATGTACAGGTTTGATTACGGAAATGCATCTGAGGTAAAAAAGCTCTCTGAGCGCCTGAACAATGCCGGAAAAGCTCTTTTACCCTATGGAGTAAAACTGCTTTATCATAATCACAATGTAGAACTGCAGAAGGTCTCAGAAGATAAGACTGCCTATGATCTGATCGTAGAAAATACAGATCCGCAGTATGTCAACTTCGAGCTTGATACATACTGGATGGCAGATGGCGGTGCCGATGTCACAGCCCTTGTAAACAAACTCTCAGACAGAATGGTGATGTGGCACATAAATGACAGGGGCTGCAGGAAAAAGGGACCTTTCATTACGCCCATCCTCAAAGAGGACGCTGCGGAACTTGGCACAGGAAATATGCCCCTCGATGCTATTTTTAAGACCGTAAAGGCCAATACCGGGGTAGAAGCAATCGTTCTTGAGACTCACAAAAACTGGATCGATAATGATCCTATAAAGAGCCTTACGGTAAGTGCAGAGTGGTTTAGAAAAAACCGATGATCCGGACCGTTACTTCGAAGCAAAATATGGATTCGAAGGAATGTGCCTCTTTTAGTAATATAGAAAAGACCTATCAGGCGTGCAGAGTTTAGTCTCTGTGCGTCTTTTTGATTTAAAAATACATAGCAATTGCAAGGAAGTATTTGAGATTTTTTATTTCCATGAAAACCTCCATAAAGCTGACAATTTATGTGTTATTCCAAAATCGAATAACATGATATTTATTTTATTCATTAGCGAAAATCTGGTCAAGGATTTACTATGAAGTCAGAAGGAGCAAAAAGATGGATACCAAAAAGATTCTTGAAGGCCTTTCAGATATGGGCTGCGATGAGAAAGAAATAAACTTTATGAAAAAGATGTATGAAGAAGGTGACACCGATACACTTCTTCGAGATCTTAGAAAATGCCGGTGCCATCTTATGGATGAGCTTCATGACAGTCAGAAAAAAGTTGATAATATGGATTTTTTGATAAGACAGATTCAAAAAGAGAAATGATTAAAACGGAGGAATGTAAAATGATCAGAAAAGAAGAACTAAACCTTGTAACCGAGTGGGATAAGACCTTTAAGAAAAGTGATAAGGTAGACCACAGCAAAGTCACATTTGTAAACAGATATGGAATCACTCTTGCAGCGGATATGTATGTTCCAAAGAATGCAGATGGTAAGTTACCTGCAATTGCTGTAAGTGGACCATTTGGCGCAGTAAAGGAGCAGTGTTCAGGTCTATATGCTCAGACAATGGCGGAAAGAGGATTTTTGACGATAGCATTTGACCCATCATTTACAGGAGAGTCCGGTGGGAACGTAAGATATATGGCATCTCCTGATATCAACACAGAAGATTTCATGGCTGCAGTTGATTTCCTTTCACTTAATGAAAAAGTAGATCCTGACAGGATTGGAATCATCGGTATCTGTGGTTGGGGCGGCATGGCTGTAAATACAGCAGCTCTTGATACAAGGATCAAAGCTACAGCTGCAATGACAATGTATGACATGACAAGAGTAAATGCCAAAGGATATTTTGACTCCGAGGACAGCGAGGAAGCAAGGTATCAGAAGAGGGCTGCCATGTGCGCTCAGAGACTTGAAGACCTTAAGGCAGGTGAGTATAAGCTTGGCGGCGGTGTAGTAGATCCACTTCCGGAGGATGCACCTTTCTTTGTGAAAGACTATTATGATTACTACAAGACTGACAGAGGTTATCACAAGAGAAGCCTTAATTCCAACGGTGGTTGGAATGTGATCGGCTGTGAGTCCTTTGTTAATCAGCCAATCCTTAAGTATAGTAATGAGATCAGAAGTGCTGTCTTACTTGTACATGGAGAAAAAGCTCATTCATGTTATTTCTCAAAGGATACATATGCAGATATGATCAAAGACAGCAAGTATGCAGATAATAAGGAACTTATGATTATTCCTGATGCTGTCCATACAGATCTATATGATGGCGGGGATAAGAATTATATTCCATTTGACAAGCTGGAAAGCTTCTTTATGGAGAATCTGAAGTAATGATGACGGTAGAGGATGTAGAACCGATAGAAAAGAAATAAAGGATGAGATGATATGAGCAAAGTACTGGTTATTTCAACAAGCCTTCGTGCAAATAGTAATTCAGATATACTTACTGAAAAGCTTATAGAAGGCGCAAAAGCATCAGGTCATGATGTGGAGCATATAAGTCTTAAAGGGAAGAGCATAGGCTTTTGTATAGGATGTCTGGCATGTCAGAACACTCAGAAATGTGTCATTAAGGATGATGCTGCCACGATTGCTGATAAAGTAAAGAACGTAGATACATTGGTATTTGTCACTCCTATTTATTACTATGAGATGAGTGGTCAGATGAAGACTCTTTTGGATAGGCTCAATCCTCTATATCCTTCAGAATATAGATTTAGAAATGTATATATGCTCTCTGTCGCTGCTGAGGATGAAGAGTTTGTTCCTAAAAAGGCTGAAAGTGGACTTCAAGGATGGGTTGACTGCTTTGGAAAGGCTCGGTTTTCAGGCTCCTTATTCTGCGGTGGCATAGGTGATATGGGTGAGGCATCTGGGAAAACAGAAGAGTTAAACGAAGCTTTCGAGTTTGGAAAGGCTTTATGATAAAGGATGCTTGATATGAAAGAAAAAATGATTTTGATAGCATTCTGTATGACAATCATGTTTGGTATGAGCGCTTGTTCAGGAAATACAATAAACTACGGGGATAATCAGAATGCAGTAACTGAAATATCAACATCAGAAAATGTTGAAACAGAAAGCTCAGAAGAGAATGTCATGTCGGAGGGATCTGCTATGTATCAGCTGGCAGAAAAAGATGAATCAGTAGATGATGAAGCTATTGGAGATAGTACTATGACAATGAAAATCGGCGATACAAAAGTTAATGTGGATTGGGAAGACAATCAGGCTGTAGAAGCGCTGCGGGATATGGCTAAAGATGGTGATATTACCATTCAGATGTCAATGTATGGCGGTTTTGAACAGGTGGGTTCAATAGGACAGAGTTTGCCACGAGATGATAAGCAGACAACAACATCATCAGGTGATATAGTTCTGTATTCAGGAAACCAGATGGTGGTGTTTTATGGTTCCAACAGTTGGTCATACACAAGGCTAGGTCATATATCTGATAAGGATGAAGCAGAGATGGCAGATCTTCTTTCTAATGGTGATGTTACTATAACCATTAGCAGGGAATAAGCGGATTTAAGAAATGTCTGCAAAATGTTCGCTTGCAGGTGTTATGGCACAGAACAAGAGGAGCGATGCATCAAAGAAACATGTATGGACTACGGGAGCACAGAAAATATTAGGAGGCGAGTAATAAGATGGCAGAAAAAATTGTACAAACAGCAGGTAGAGATCAGCTTGGTGAGTTTGCACCCATGTTCGCGCACCTGAACGACGACATACTCTTTGGTGAAGTATGGAATGAAGAAACCATTGACGTGAAGACCAAATGCATTATTACAGTGGTTTCACTTATGGCTTCAGGTATCACGGATTCCTCTCTGACATATCACCTTCAGAATGCGAAGGCACATGGTGTAAGTAAGGAAGAAATTGCAGCAATCATAACCCATGCCACTATGTATGTAGGTTGGCCAAAGGGGTGGGCGGTATTCCGCCTTGCTAAGGAAGTCTGGAATGAAGCAGTTCCTGAACTGACTGAAAAGGACAGATATCAGAATACAATCTGTTTTCCTATTGGAGATCCTAACCCTTATGGAGAGTTCTTTGTTGGGCAGAGTTATCTTGCTCCAGTTTCAACAGAACAGGTGCCTGTCTTCAATGTAACCTTTGAGCCGGGATGTCGTAACAACTGGCATATCCATCATGCAAAGAATGGTGGCGGTCAGATGCTGATCTGTATCGGAGGAAGAGGATATTATCAGGAATGGGGCAAAGACGCTGTGGAAATGACTCCCGGTAAAGTGATAAACATTCCTGCTGAAGTTAAGCACTGGCATGGAGCAGCACCAGATTCATGGTTCTCTCATCTTGCGATCGAGGTTGCAGGTGAAGAGACAAGCAATGAATGGCTGGAAGCTGTATCTGATGAAGACTACGGCAAACTGAAATAGTAGGCTGACGCAAAATTATGAGTACAGCATTGCTTACGGCCTTGTTTTGAATATGTAATTGTTTACCCATATTGGCAAAAAATGAAAAAATTGCCGATATGGGTACTTTTATGTTTGCTCATTTATAGTGGGATGAATAGGGCCGTTGGTGTTATAATGGATGTATCTGTTTCGGAGGAGTTTTGTTTATGGGAAAGACAGCTATTTGAGATTTTTGTTACAGAACAGGAGTGCCTTCGAGTGTTTATTGAGGACGGAATTCCTCATGTGAAGATGTAGCGAAATGAAAAAGGTGATGAGTATTATTTTGAGGATCATATGTTTGATGAGCAGCCTGAGCGTGAAGGCGAGGCTCCAAAACTTGATTTTATGAATGAATAACATAGAGAAAGATCTTATTGGGGGTGTAGAAGATATGTGGTTTTTATTTGCAATTCTATCAGCGGTGTTTGCAGCACTGACATCAATACTTGCCAAGGTCGGCATTAAGGGAGTTGATTCTAATCTGGCTACAGCGATAAGAACCTGCGTTGTTGTGGTGATGGCCTGGGTTATGGTGTTCATTACGAGTGCCCAGGGCGGTTTAAGTTCAATCGGCAGAAAGAGCTGGATCTTTTTGATTCTGTCAGGACTTGCTACCGGTGCATCCTGGCTATGCTACTACAAAGCTCTGCAGATGGGTGAAGCTTCGAAAGTTGTGCCTATCGATAAGCTGAGTGTTGTTATTACGCTGGTGCTGGCATTTGTCTTTTTACATGAGGAGTTCACAGCAAAGTCTTTGATCGGTTGTGTGCTGATCGGAGCAGGGACGCTGATTATGGTAATTTAATGGAGGATGGAAGTTTGAAAGTGTTCCACTTTCAAACCCAAATTGGTGTCGCGAGCTCCACCAATTTGAACCATTAGTCACTCGTTTCACTCGCGACATGAGGTTAAAAATGAATAAGAAAAAAATCATGGCGGTTCCCACTGTATGCTTTTGGGGTGTCATAGCTGCTTGTTTTTTGGGTATAATTGTTGGATCATTTTTTGACTTTGGTATCAATGAGGCGCTTGCCAATAAGACAGATATTGGTGCCTTCTTTGCCACTTATGGATCATACTTTTCATATTGCCTGTATCCTGCAGCCGGATCATGCTTATTCGTGGGCCTCAGGAAGAAGGGAGACTGCTACCGTATACTGGCATATACTTTGCTGGTGCTGAGTTTGTTTATGGCTGTGTATTATTCTAACAGTTATAACGGCAAAAACGTGCGCCAGTTGTTTGGGTATTCTGCCGGGCAATCCTCTCCGATACTGTCAGTTGCAAGTTGGATGTTCTGGGTTGTGCTGTATTCCTGGATACCATTTGTAATGATACGTCTATTGGATGACAGAAATCCTGACAGGCTCATTGCTGTTGGAGCGGCAATACTTATTGCAGGTATAACGGCAGATAATGTGAACTCGTGGCTCAAGCAGGTTGCTTCAAGACCTCGTTATAAATACCTGATCACATTAGATGATCCAATAAGCCAGTTCCGTAATTGGTGGCAAATGGTTCCAAACCTCGCCGGTAGTGATGATAATTTTAAATCCTGGCCCAGTGGTAACATGACAATAGCCAGTATGATGTTTTCACTTCCGATGCTTGCGAATGTAATGAGAAAAAGGAGTGAAAGAAAGAATGTTATCTGTTTTATTATCGCCTGTCTTTATGTGTTGATCTATGGCTATAACCGCATTCATATGACTAATCATTTTTTATCTGATGTATGCTTTGGAACACTGATCACATATCTTATTTATGTAGCCGTAAGTGAAGCATTTTTATCGGCGAGTAAAACGGATTGATAATGCGATGCATGGGAGCCTGGAAAGCACTTGAAAATGCAGTCGATGAAGGAAAAGTCAGATCTATTGGTATCAGTAATTTTGACGAGGCAAGAACCCTGAACATATCAAATATAAAGTATCTAAAAAATCTGGTCGATATATGAGAAAATCGAGTTTGTTTGTACCACTAATAGACACCAATTTGAACCATTAGCCGCTCGCTATGCTCGTGACATGAGGTCAAGTATGAAAATGTTCCATTTTCATACCCAAATTGCTGTCACAGGTTCCATCAATTTGAACCATTAGCCGCTCGCTTTGCTCGTGACATGAGGTTAAGTTATGAAACAGTACAGATATATCCTTAATAAGAAAATATCACTGGATCAGATGATCAATGAAATCCGTGAGCTTCCCGAGTACAAGAACGGATATAAAGCTCTCCTTCAAGTTGTAGAGCAGGACTGTGATCCGGTGCCTATACAAAGAGATCTGGACGTTCTTAAAAAGGGCCTTCCGAATGTGACTATCGTAGGAATGACCAGTCACGGAGCACTTAGTAAGACGACCCATTCTATTCGCTACACGGTATGCTCGATCCTGTTTTTTGAAAAGAGCGATTTCGAAGTTGCAGTGTACGATTGTCATGATCAGACGCCAAGGGAAGCGGGCAAGGATTATAAAGTAATTCTTAGAGGTTATAAACATCCCAAGGCAGTTCTTATGATGTCTTCGGATTTTAGTCTGTGTCCGGAACCTTTTATAGACTGTATCAATGAGCTTGAGTTTGAGATTATTGTTTTTGGAGCACTGGCAGGCACAAAGCGGATGGGAGATGATAAATCTCTTATCTATGTCGATAATAAGATTTATGACAGAGCTATTCTTGCCGTGGCTTTCTGCGGAGATGAGCTTCATTTTGCTTATGATTACAATCTTGGTTTTAAATCTCTTGGCAAAGAGCTGGTTGTAACCAAGTCTGATGATGTAGGTGTAGTATATGAAATTGATAATAAACCTGCATTTGATATATACAGTCAGCATCTTGGCGTTGAGATGAACGATTACTTCTTTGAAAATACCAGCTCTTTTCCCTTTATGTTAAGAGAAAACGGGCATTATCTTGCAAGGGTTGCACTTGACTATCAGAAGGAAAATGGAGCGCTGGAATTCGCTGTAAAGATTCCGGAAGGATCCTCTGTCAGCCTTGGATATGCTACGGACAGGTATCTTCTTGAAGAGTCATATTATAATGCTAAGAGGATGTTCGGATTCCATCCTCAGGCTATCATGATCTATGCCTGTATGAGCCGCCGTATGCTCATGGGCGATGATCTTGCAGAGCTTGAGTTCGATCTGTATGAGAACATATATCCGGATGCAACATGGGCTCATGGGTATGGAGAGATACTTCATGCTAATGGTCTTAGAGGATTCCTTAATGCATCACTTGTGGCTGTTGGTATCAGAGAAGGAGAGATTTCTGAAGAGGATAAGGCCAAAGAGTACAAAGATATCAACTTTCCAAAAGAGTATTTCGTAGGTTTTAAGCCGCTTTCAGAAAGACTCGTCAAGTTTTTGGAGACTACAACTTTGGATCTTAGATATGCTATAGATCAGCTATTCAAAGTTGCAAGTCTTGATGAACTAACCCAGATATATAACAGACGTGCCATCAACCATTTTCTCCAGCAGCATATAGACGGCTTAGGATCTGAGGGAGAGGTTATGGTATTACTTGTAGATATCGATCATTTCAAAAAAGTTAATGACACCTATGGACATGATGTGGGCGATCTGATACTTAAAAATGGCGTAGACCGAGTTAAATCTATCGTTACCCAGAAGGACATTATCGGCCGCTGGGGAGGAGAGGAGTTTATTATGATCTCTCCTTATAGCAGCAAGGACAAGGCTATACAGGCAGCTGAGATGATACGAAAAGGCGTAGCTGACTTTGACTTTGAAGTGGCAGGGCATATCACCGTAAGCGGCGGCGTCACACTTTTAAGACCTGGAGATACGATAGATACTGTGTTTAAACGTATTGATAATGCTCTCTATGAAGCAAAAGAGACCGGTAGGAACAAGATGGTCTTTAGGTGAACCTGAGGTCATATGTCATGATCAGTCATAAGGCGTCAAAAGGAATTTTGGAACCTGGTTCGTTTTATAAAACGAAGTATATTTTAAAGATAAATAAAAAGGTGCCGACTCCGATATGGGAGTAAGGCACCTTTTCCTTTTTATTTGATAACTTTTTAGAATCTTAAATTAATGCTCGGATATTAGAAGCTTATCCTGAAGGCTTTTTAATTGGACGGTAAGTTTGTTATCTTCGTCAAAAGAATAAACATATCCGTGAAGTGACTTTGCTTTATTCTGCAGTGTCTTGGAATGGCTCCAGACGAATATGGCGGATTTTCCTTTACCATTCTTGGCTTCCTGGATGAGGTTGGCGGCAGCGCTGTTACCATCGAAGGCTACAACCATAGATGGGCGTCTTTCGAAGATCTCGTAGTTGAAACTCTTATAGATGCCCATTCCCTGTGCTTCAGTAGATACTCTAATTTCTATACCAAGTTTTTTGAACCTTTCTATTTCTTTTTTACCCATAAGAGCAGGAACAACAGCATATATCCTGAATCCTTTGGAGTTGTGCTCTAAAAGGTACTTCTCATAGCCGCTTAGTTTATGTCCTATGACAAAACACACTTCATCAGGCGACAGGTAATCAAGAAGTTCATCCAGCTGTCTTTGGCCTTCATTTGTAACTCTTGTAGATCTGTTCTCTGAGTTGAAACTTCCCCCAAGAAGTACGATGGGGAAGCGGTCCCAGGTGATCTCATTGATCATATCTTTAAGTTCTTTATTAGTATCCAGAAGTTCTTTGGAGCGTGGCATGCGTTTTTTAAGCTTTACTGTCTTCATCTTTTCGAGGAGGACTTCTTCCATATCACGCCCTTTAAGAAGCTCATTAAAAGCTGCTTTCTTGTCAGAATAGGCTTTCCTGCTTTCTTCTATTATCTGTGACTCCGCATCCTTCATAAGCTTAACTTCGTCATCAGACAGATCAAGTAAAGTCTTAAGTGACAGCTCTTCGTCAAGAGATGTTGTGCCATAAAGGGCTGCACCATCAGTTCCCTGAACGCAGCGTATGCCTTGCTTTAGATACTCTTTTAGCGGATGGTTCTTTAGTGAATTGAGGTTATTAAGGCGGACGTTACTTGTAAGCTGGAATTCAAGGACTATGTCATTTTCTTTGAGCTGCTTTAGGACTTCGCGGCCCTTATTGGACTTGGGAGAGTAGGTATATAAGCCGTGTCCAAGCCTCATACGAGGCATCTTCTGTCCGGGAGCAAGAGAGTCCTTAACACAGGCTATGCTGTGTGCAATGTTATCTTTCTGGCTGTCATTCTCACCTGCGTGCACTCTAATAACGAAAGACTCGTCTTTGGATGCAATCTTGACTATCTCTTTAAAGGCTGGCTTGAGCGTTATTATGTCATTGATCTCTTCACCAACGAAATCACATCCTGCAACATATGGATCAAGAGCAGTAGCTTTCAGGACTTCAAGGTTTTGCTCGAGATAGTCGGAGGGTGTTATAGCATCTTTGACGATAGTAAGTGGGATCCTTCGGATGGCAGCAAGGAATCTTATCATGACACCTGTCTCCTGATAGATCTTGGGCATGATCTCATGGACTTGTCTTAGCATCTCGATGGATTCATACTTTTTGACCAGTGTAGTATCGGATATTTCAGCATAGTCAACGCCTTGAGCTTTATAGCCTCTGGCTATCCACAGAAGCTTATCCTGGAAGATAGTGTTATTCTTGTAATCCGGGTTCTCACCGTCTCTTAGCATCTGCACAAGAGCATTTCTTACATCTGCATCAGGTATCTGACCGACTGAGTCGATTTGTATCTTATCCTCGCTTTCTCTGCCTTTGGCGAATACGTATCTGTAAAGGTATACCTTCTCAAGATTGGTAAAAACAGCCTGGCCGTCCTTTATAACGGCAAGTGACCCGCGGATCTTGACGATGTTCATTTCGGCATTGTCGAGATTGTTAAGAATAAGGTCAGCAAAATTGATGAAGGTGTTGTCGTTTATCTTTCTGTCGAGATATTTGCCCTGAAGAGGAGAAGTGATGAACTGGCGCTCAACTTTTTTTCTCTGGGCATTGACCTTGTCCCACTGAGAGGGTGTGAGCTTTAGTCCCAGCTTCTTGACATAGTAAAGGGGATAGCGGATCTGATGATAGATTCCAAGAGCGATCATGACATCGGCTTTTAAGTTGCCGTTCATGTGAGTATGGAGATCCCCGCGGAATTTTAGGTTTCTTGGAACATAGGATTTGAATATAGTCTTGTTTAGATCCAGTTGATAGTTCTTGGTCTGACTCATAAGTGTCTTGGCGATAGCGGGGATCAGCGCCTTGACTGATGTTCGTCCATCAGGATATATATCCGCAACTTCTATATCACCAAGCCTGAATATATATACTTCTTCATTAGCTGCATTGACATAGCAGGGAACCTGTCCCTTTATGATCAGCATCCCGTTTTCATCCTGTGACAGGGGGAGATTGCAGGTCGCTGACAGATTCCTTATAAGGTTACCGGTACTGTGGTTTGGCGTAGACAATACGTAGTATAGATCGCCCAGATCCTTATAAATGCTTACTATTATATCTTTTTCATTATCCAGGAAAAAACATGTGAAATATGTCATAAGGTGGCCTTTCTTATCAGGTTATAAGTATTTTCTGTAATTATGGGACATAGAATTAAATCCGTCCAGTAATTATTGGACGGATTTTTGAAGCCTCTTATTCTCATACATCTTCTCGTCTGCAATGTGGAGAGTTTCGTTATAGTCATACGCAGAATCGGGAGTGTGGCTGTGATATCCGTAAGCTATGAATACAGGCTCACTTGGATTGTTCTTATTGTGGGTCTCAATCTCTTTTTCAAGCTTTTTAATGAGCTTTTCTGTGACCATTCCACTATCAGGCTTTTGTATTATGACGCTGAATTCATCACCGCCGATGCGGTAGCATGTGCCTTCGTGGCCAAATATATCATTTATAATATTAGCTGCATTGATGATATATCTGTCACCGGCCTGATGGCCTAAGTTATCATTTACAGATTTTAAGTTGTTAAGATCAAGGGAGATGATGCTGTACTCTGTTTTTATGCTTAGCTGAGCCACATCATTGTTAAAAGCATTCCTATTGTACAGGGTAGTCATAGAATCGGTGTTTGCAAGCTTTTTATAATATGCAGCCATCTTGCCGTTTTCAATGGCTTTGAGAGATTCTCTGATGTTGATGTATGCATGGATCACTATATAGCTTAGGAGCAGGAACCTTCCAAAGAGATCGTTCTGTGTGCCTGTCCCTGACCAGTATAGAGCTATATCAACCACAGAGACTGCGATAAGTATCAGCATTGAAGAAGCTACGAATATAGTTATTTTTTCTTCATCAGCATCCGTACTTACAGTATCATTAAATAAAATCTTCGATAACTCGGATGTTTTTGATTTATCTGGCATGGGTACTTTATATTTTTTCCTAAAATGCCTTTTTAGAGTGACAACTACAGCTACTGCAGTATAGATTATAGCTATAGCCCAGACAGAGTGAGTGATGATGACTGATTCCTTAAGATCCATGACACCTAAAAGGGCAAGTCCTATAACAAGCACGAAGTTAACAAGGCATAGAACTGGTGTGATCCTATATAGATATTTGTCTTCAGGCCATAAGGTAAAATGAATGTACATTATAAATGGTGATGGTATGAATACCAGAATCAGAAAAGCCAGAACCCCTGCTAAAGCCCTGTTTTCCAGAAGAACAACCATGGCATTAGTCTCGCCTGAAGACCAGATACCTAGCATCATTGAGGCAATACCAAAGTTGAGCATCTTGGTGGTGGATACGCTCAAGCGCCTGGTACTAAAGTAGTAGATGACCATTCCGAATCCGAATACGATATCAAGTATTGATATGATGAGGGCAGGAGAAGATTTCCAGACAAGAGTAGCTCTCAGGTTATAATAATCGCCTGCGACAAATGAAGGGATTGTCAGGCCGTTTTTGTTATAATAATGGGTTAGTTTTATGACTAATTCCTGTGAACCATCCGATACTTTTATAAAGTGCCATACATTGCCGTTAGATTTTATAAATACAGAGCCAGAACCTGTTCTTTCATAGATCAGAGCATCATCTTCATAGACATATACATCAGTAAATACAGTGTAAAAAGAAAGGCAGCCACCGGCATCTATGATCCTGGCAGTATCAAGGGTTACGAATGCCGAACCGTCAGCGTCCTTTATTATAGACTTCGAAGGAATTGCTACATGGGTATCTTCTGCAAACATACCGGCCGGTTCATTTCCTATGTCAAAGATAGCGTAGCCTGCGATGATCATGCATGCAATTATTAAAAAGATTACATAGATCCTGATTACGTGTTTTTTCATTATTCCCTCGATTATCGAGCTTTTTTATATAGGGCACTGCGTAATGCAAATTACAACTGATCTGACCACTCATCTTAGGGAAGTTGTGGCTTATTAAATATAAAATCCTATATAGTATATCGGTTAATATCAGTTCTTTTTATAGTTTTCTTTTCAAAATTACCATATATCCTAAATATCTGTCGTTTTGTCGGAAATCCTAAACAGTTTAGTAACTGATTGTTATACTTGATTAAAATATTTGATTTAAGCTATCATGAAATAGATCATGATTAAAAATAATACGAAAGAGGGAATTAGTAAAAATGGTTGTATCTTCAGAATTTAACGACACACTTGATCTATCAGACATCATGGCTATGGTAACTGAAAACGGGACCTATTCAAGTGGAGAGCAATACGATATTATTTCTAAAGTTGCATATCTTCTTGGTATGAATAAGAGAATATTTGAAAACGATCACGAGCCGCCAAAGCTAGAAATCTTCAAGAAACTTGATATTGATAAAAGAGCTCGAATTATTAGAAATCTATGTCTGCTTAGAAATCAGCTCGAGCATAATTTCTTAAAAGTGTGCCAAGCTATCCAGCAGGAAGGAAGAAGTATCTTAGGAATGCCGGAATATATGTCGGCTGATGCTATGAAGGCTCTGTCAGATGATGGGATAGAAATATATAATCATCTCAAAGAACCCACACCATTTCTTACAAATATTAATCTGAATATAAAAAGCAGGATCAATAACTGTAGAGACCTGTTCCCTGAATGGATCAACTGGAATTATCTATCTGATATATTTATCATGCCGGGAGGTACTACTCCTGAAGGTCAGAAGAAAGCTGCAGCTTTTTTCTATGAAAACATTAATTATTATCCATACAAACAGTATATGAACTGGCCTGCGCAGGATGAGGGCAATATTCTTCTTAATGATAAGAAATTCGTAACGCTTCTGTACCGCTGGAACAATGATGAATTCCAGAATCTGAGCTTTGTGTCTGATGTAAGCGATAGAACCAAGGCCAATATCTATACATTTATAGAAAACAGTGATAAGTGCGTATTCATAGTAGACTGCGAGAATTCAGATCCCTACAGCCTCTGTGCTGCAATACGGAATTTAGAGCCTGAAAGACTTGAGAAGATCGAGAAGATCATACTCTTTGATGATATACATGCCGCTTCTGCCTGGGAACTTCTTAAGTCCTATATAGATATACCTGTAGAATACATTATGATAGAAAGGCTCAAGGATAATAAATCTCTTGCCGATGTCAAGGTAACAGCCAGAACCTGTAAAGAGTTCTATACCAATAATGTAGATTCATTTGTTCTGGTATCCAGTGATTCTGATTATTGGGGACTGATGGAAGAGCTTCCTGATGCTAAGTTTTTGGTAATGGTAGAGCATGATAAGTGCAGTTTTGCTTTGAAAGAAGCCCTTATCAAAAAAGACATATTCTACTGCTACATTGACAGTTTCTATGCAGGCGGAGCTGAAGATATCAAAAATGATGCTATTCAAAAAGATCTTGCAAGAACTATTAGAGAATCTCTTGACCTGAATCTTAAAGAACTTATGAATGAAGTACTTGGTAGAACCAGAATAGAAATGTCAGATGAAGAGATAACATCTTTTATCAAAAGAAAGATCAAGAACCAGCTCGAAATAGAAGTAAATGAAGACTGGGATGTTGAGCTTAAGTATAGAGTTAGGAAATGACTTGAGTTATAAGTATTGCATGAGAGAAAATAAGTAGATTATAAAATCCCAAAATTATAAAAACCAGAGATCAGAAAAACATAAAAAAGCATTTACTTAGTCAGACAGGAAAGCCAAAAACACTATGACAGAAGTTTCAATCAAAAGAAAATCACGTACCAAACTTGATATGACCCAAGGTCCCATAATGAAGCTGGTGATACTATTTGCCCTACCTATCATTGCAAGCAATGTACTCCAGCAGTTCTATACGATCATGGATACTCTTATCATTGGCAATTTCTGCGGAGCGACCTCAATTGCCGCAATTGGCACAAGTTCTCAGCCTGTAGAAGTATTCATGTGCGTGTTTATGGGTATAGGCGGAGGCGTATCTATCCTTGTATCCATGCATACAGGAAGTAAAGATGATGAGTCTCTTAGAAAGACAGTAAAGACGTCAGTTTCATTTACCTATATAACTGCAATCCCCTTAGCTGTTCTTGGCATCATCCTCACACCTGTGATACTAAGATTTATGAATGTTCCGGATGATACCTGGGATCTGGCGGTTTTATACATTAGAATCGTATTCGTAGGACTACTTGGCAATATGGGCTATAACATGAATGCAGGAGTTCTGCGCGGCCTTGGTGATAGCAGCTCTACACTTATTTTCCTGATCATATCAAGTGTTACCAATATCGTGCTGGATCTGTTGTTTGTGGCAGGCTTTGGTATGGACGTTGCAGGAGCTGCTATAGCTACGATAATAGCAATGTACCTTTCGTGGTTTTCTAGTGTCATATATATTATCAGAAAATATCCTCATATAGAGTTTTCTTTTTTGCCAAAAGGAATAGATAGAGAGTCTTTAAAAAATATACTTAAGCTAGGACTTCCTCTTGGTTTTAACAACTCACTTTATACAGTCGGTCATATCCTTTTGCAGACACTTATCAATCTTCAGGGTTCTGCCTTTATGGCAGGAGCTTCGGTAGCAGGTAAGATAATGGGAGTCAGTAGTGTTGCTATATCATCATTTTCACAGGCTATGTCTACCTTTGCAGGTCAGAATTTTGGAGCAAGAGATTATAGAAGGCTCAAAAAAGGAGGACGTATAGTCCCCCTGTATTCAGCACTTATAACTATGTTACTAGGAATTGTTATGTATATATTTGCACCCCAGCTGGTAGGCTTTTTTACCAAAGATGGAATGGCAATAAAGTATGCACTTTTATGTGTGCATATCCAGATTCCGTTCCAGTGGTGCTTTTGCGTACTTAATACAATCCTTAATCTGGCCAACGGAATTGGTGCTGTCAGGTATTCTACTGTTGTCAACTTGCTGATGCTATGGGCGGTTCGAATACCCAGTGCATATCTTATCGCAACATTTTGGGATGGACATTATGTAACAGGCGGAGTATCCATAAGCTTTGTCTTTGGTATGCTGGCAGCGCTTCTTTTCTATAGATCAAGTCACTGGGCGAGGATATGCAGAGCCTAGCATACCGACTTGTTCATATTCCGGGAAAAGATTTGTACTAAATGATCATACTCCAGAGATAGACTCGGTATGACTTATTCATTTTCAATATGATCAGATATCCACTTTGGTAGTTCCGCCAAGGAATGTGGTAAGTCAATGTACCTGCCTTCAAGAAGAGCTCCTACAGGATTAGCTACCTAAAGTTATCATTATATCGTATTACAGTGTATAATAAAATTAAATATGATAATACTTTGGCTATCTGATACATATTACTTTTTGAATATATTTAATACTAATAGGAGTTCATGGCTATGAAGAAAGTAAAGAGTCTTATTGCTATACTAAGCATTTTTATGCTGATTACAGCATGTGGAAAGTCTGAGCCGCAGACCATGACATTGTCTTTTGAGTCCAACCCTACAACAGGGTATTCCTGGACAGCTACCCAGAATCCTGAATTATTCACGATCACAGATGAATATATTGAGAACGAGCATGAAGAAGGTATGACAGGAGTGGGAGGTCAGCAAGTATTCTTACTACTCCCAAATGAACAGGGAACTTGTGAGATCACATTTTCTTATGCAAGGTCCTGGGAGCAGACTGAAGCTGATACCACCGTATCCTATACAGTTGAGATTGACAAGAACAAGCATATCAAAGTGTTATCCTCCAAATTGGCCGGCGGAGACGATATAAACTCAATTCCGCAGATTCCTAAGCCGGTTATAGAGTGATAATCTATAATTTAGAAAATGGAGCCGGATAAGTATATGGATACTATACATTTTTTAGGGGAAGAAGACTTCCGTAGTGCAATGGATCATGAGAATAAAACATGGCGCGATAACTGCGTGACCAAAGGCAGCATCACAAGTTTTGATGGAACCAGACTAAACTATTATATAGCTGATCCTCAAGGCCTTATAGAACAAAATAGTGAATATCCCGATCCAACAGTCAGCATTACCATAGTTCACGGCTTGGGAGAGTTTTTTGCCAAGTATTATGAATATGCATGGTACCTTAATCAAGCAGGTTGTAAAGTGTTTTTCTTAGAGCAAAGAGGTCATGGGTATTCTGAAGGTAAGATGTCAGAACCTGATCTTGTCTATATCGATGACTATGCTACCTATGTAGAAGACCTGAATATCTTCACAAACCAGATCGTCATACCGCAAAGTAAGTCCATGCCAAGACTTGTACTTGCTCATTCTATGGGAGGAGCTGTAACTACGCGCTTTCTTGAAATGCATCCGGAAGTATTTCAAGCTGCAATTCTTAGTTCTCCAATGCTCAAAATGAAAGCCGGCAATATCAATAGATTTGTAGAAACTATACTAAGAATATATGTCGCTTTATTTGGGCTTAATAAAAAACTTGCTTTTAACCAAAAGCGCTTTAATCCGGATCCTGTTTTTGAAACAAGCAGTGCAAGATCAAGAGCACGCTTTGACTATCAGCTAAAGTTTAGAAGAGAAGATGAGCACTATCAGACAACTGGAGTGACCTTTGGCTGGGCACTTGCAAGCATTAAAGTGCACAGAGATATCTTCAAAGATATAGACAAGATACGTATACCCATAGACCTATTTACCGCAGGACAGGATCACCTTATAGACCCCGCCGGCTATGAACTCTTTGCCCAAAAAGTAAATAATTTAAGAATCCATCCCTATGAAAATTCCAGACATGAAATCTTCAATTCAGATGACAATGATAGAGAAAAGTATTTTTCTGAAGTTATTAAAATAATCAATGGATACAGATAATTAAAAAAAGGCGCTGCTTTTTAATGCTCTGTTTAATATTAAGACTTTTCTTCTGATTGTTCCAGTTCTCTTAGGGTGATGGGGTATATGGTTTCATCTGTAAGTCCCGGATCTGTTCTAAGATGATTGTTGGTATTTATCCTTAAAGTGACACTCTTTCCATCAACCTTGTTGATAGACTCTATGTGTTCTTTGACTTTTTTGGTAAGCTCATCAAGCTTCTCTTTAGAATCTATGTAAGTGATGATAGCAAAATAGGATTCCTTAAGCCTTGATGCTGCGCCGCTTTGCTTGATGACATCGATGATCTTCTCGCCCATCTGCCTTATAACACTAGAAGCAACTTCCTTGCCATAGCTTTCTTCGATACGGCGCTGGTTGGAATTGTGAAGTATTATATAGGCATAGTTTCTGCCGCTATCATTGTACTGGATAGCATAATCCATCATTATCTCGATGAAAGCTTTGGTATTCATAAGCCTTGTTATAGTATCAAGCTTTGTAGGATTTTTAAGCTTTTGAACTCTGTATATCTCTTCATCTACATCTGCAAAACTTCCTACAAGACCTATGATCTTGCCGCTTTTATATATAGGCACTTTGTTACAGATGATATTGTGTACGACTCCATTTACGATACACTGACCGGGCGCATTGTATACCCTAAGACCTTTGCCAATGACATCAAGTTCATCACCCTGATAAGGCCCGTCATCGACGTGCCAGTGCATCTCTTCGTCAGTTTTGCCGATGATGTCGTCCAGAGATTTTATCTCATAGAAATCAAGGAAGGACTTGCTGACGCCTCTGAATCTGCGATCTTTATCCTTCCAGAATAGCTTATATGAAGAGTTCTTGATAAGGCTATACCAAAGCCTTGCATATTCCGTTGTAGTATCGTCGTCGTATAGTTCGCCATTATTAGAAACAGCAAGTACACTGCTAAGTGTAACAGCTGGATCATTACTAAGTGAACTCGTCTCATCATCAGAAAAATCAGGATAGTACAGCTTATCAAGAGCTCTTGACATCTCACCTGTAATTGCACTAATAGTCAGCAGATATTCTGAATCTCCGGTGCCGGTAAGTGGTAATATTGCAAAATCGCGCCACAGATAAGAGCCGTCTTCCTGTTTGACCCTGATAGCCTTTTGAGCAAAAGGAAGCTCTTTAGAGAATTCCTTTTTACCTGTATACATAAGGCTCATAAATTTCTTAAAGGCTTCTCTATCTTCCGGGTATACAAACTTCTCTTCGAAACTTTTAAGAGTTCTGTCTAATGGAACAGGAGAGTAAGCAGACCCCTCTATATAGTTGTATCCGCCCAGAAGAGGCGAAGTTATATTTTCTTTTTTGTTGATAAGAAGTACTGTTTCATAAAGATGATTGAGCTCTTTGAGCTTGTTGTTGAGCTGATCTCTTTCTGCCGTATTCTGATCGAGGGAGATATTGTTGATATTGCCTCTGAACAGATATTTGCCGGCATTATCCTCAAGATATTTTACCTTAAGTTGGTAGTAATTACCTTTGGATGTATAAAAAAATGTCTCAGTCCCTTTACTCTTTATCGTTTTGTCTGCAAATTTTCTGTATTTGGACATAAGAGGAGAATCCGAGTTGTAGATGATTCTGTCAATCTCTTCATAGTTGTATCCGTTTAAGGATATCTGTTTCTTATAAGCCTCGTTCATAAAAAGAGTCTTAAAGTTATAGCCATCGTATTCAATGATCTCCAAGGGCCTGTCCAGACCTACAAGAGCAAGACATGCAGCTTCATAGTAGCTTCGCCACTGTCTTTGCTCGAACTCGATATGCTTATCTTCCATACTTTTAAGCATTTCATCATAAGGCTGAGGCTTGCCATAGTAATAGCCTTGTAATTTGCCACAGCCAACAGACAGAAGGAAGTCAATCTGCTCCTTGGTTTCAACACCTTCGCTCAGAGTTTTGATACCTATATGTTTGGCGAGATTAATAGCCGATCTTAATATACTCTTGGACTTTTCGGTCATATTGGAGAGGAATCTCATGTCCATTTTGACAAGATCAAAATCATAATCTTTAAGAAGATTAAGAGAAGAATACCCGCTTCCAAAGTCGTCCATCCAGATCTCATAGCCTCTGTTTCTGAAGCTTTCGATGACGTTTTTCATAAGCTCTTCGTCTTGAGCAATCATACTTTCAGTTATTTCAAAGTGAAGATAATCTCTGGGAATATCGTACTTTAAGATCGTGCTTTCAACTACATCCAGCATATCGCACATGATAAAGTCAAGTCTTGAGAAATTTATGGACACAGGAAAAGTAGGCTTGCCGATTATCATGTGTTCATGAATATCGCTGCAAACCTTATCTACCAAAAAGCAATCGAGCTTATGTATATTATTACTTGCTTCCAATGCACTTATAAACTTGTCGGGAGTCAGCAATCCATATTCCGGATCTATCCATCTGGCAAGGGATTCGGCACTGCAAAGCTGACCTGTAAGTCCTCTTATTACAGGCTGGTAATAGACTTTGATCCATCCATTTGATATGGCGTCATCAATATGGCTGACTACATGTTCATAAATACCATTAACGTCCTTGCTTTCGCTCATATCTCCATCCACATAATTTTGGTATATACGTGATGCTACAAGGTAATCTATGTTACGGAAGAATATAGGACACTCTGAAAGCTATTTAAACTACATTTCAAGAATGTACAAACAGTCTTCGTATATGTATATCGACCAAAAAGAGTTAATGCATTATATTTTTTGATCGAAAATTAAAGATAATAATAGAGTTTATGTATTATGAACTGATTCAAATTTAACGATATACTATAAGAATGCATATTGATTCGATTCATGTAGATAAGGAGTAAAGAGGTAGACTATGTTTCTATGGATTTATCTGTTCCTTATTGTTTTTATCAATGGTTTTGAAGCAGGAGGCTATCAGGCAAGTCTCTATAGTATAGGACAGACTTATGATTTATCAGTGACAAGCAAGGGCTTATTTGCCTCCGTAGAGCTCTTTGCAACCATGCTTGCTCCGCTTGTATTGGGAAATTGGGCTGACAGAACCAAGAAACTTAGATGTCTACTGATCCTTCTCGGGATTCAGATCATTTTCTCTATTACTATTTTCATGAGTAATATTCAGCTTGTATTTATTGTTGGTATCTTTTTCCTGGGGCTTACAACAAGTGCTCTTCAGTTTATATCCATAGCAGCTCTTGCAGAGAACTATCCTGCATCCGGCAAAAAGAAGATCGGCTTCATGACTTCAATGTATGCTCTTGGAGCTTTTCTGGCACCTTTATTCGTTGACTTTTTCATAAATAGCGGACTTACCTGGAAGATGCTCTTTGTATCACTGACCATAGGATCAGTGATAGCTTTTGCAGGCGTTGTCATATGCAAAAACCAAAAGGCAGAGACAGCATTTAGAACAGATAACATAAATGCTGGCAATACAGGATTTGTTGTTTGGGGTGTGCTTTTATTGTGTGTTGTCATGTGCATATATGTAGGCTTTGAGAATGGTTTTGCATTCTTTGTTGATACTTTGTTTGAAGAGGTATTTAGCTCCGGACTTGGCAAGTTTGCGCTTTCAATGTTCTGGGTAGTTATGATCCCTTCAAGAGTTCTGGTAGGTCTTTTTTCAAAATACTCAAAGAAGATACTTATAGCTGCGATAATAGCTATTCCGCTTATTACAGTTGTTATTGCTTTTGCAAACAGCGCAGAACTTGTGATGGCACTCTGTATACCTTTGGGATTTGCTTGCGGCGCTATATATCCTAGCGTTCTTACAAGGCTGATGGAGTATTCTGGAGATCGTAAGGCTACGGCTACCGCCATGATAACGACAGCTACAGGTATCGGAGGTGCTACATTTACCGCTCTTACCGGTATTCTTGCAGGTAGTATGGGACTTAGAGGAGCTATGATAGCTCTTTCAGCATTTTTTATCCTGTCACTTATATCAGTAATTGTATTGGGGCGTTTAGACTTATGGAAAACAAAAAGCGCAGAATAGATTCATAAATACATATGCTTTATGACAAGTTCTGCAAAAAATAAGTCGATATATTTAAAGTGGTATTTTGTACATAAACTTGTCTGGAGGTTTATATGAGCGAAACAAATCAAGGACATAAATACCCGATAATTGAAAGATGGGGCGATGCGCTTAACAGTGCACTGCTGGGCATTCATATTACATACTTTATCATATTCATGGCACTGGGAATAAAGATAATGATGTTCTTCAATGTGTTAAGTATGGCAATTTACGCAATAGCGTTTATGTTTTATGCACAAAAACCTCTTCTTGCCATATCAGCTACATTCATTGAAGTACTCATACACTATATGATGGCAGTTCAATGCGTTGGATGGGGTGCGGGATTTCAGGACTATTGTTTTGCTAATGTTGTTATATGCTTTTATGTAGGATATGCATTTCAAAAGGATGGAATAGCAGGATTTCATGCTGCTGCTGTATCTATCGTATCTTCGGCTTGTTTTTTCATATGCTGGCTGGAAGCAAGGTTTCATGAGCCAATATATTTTGTACGTCCAAGAGATATAGAACTGTTAAGGCTTATGAATGATACCTTTATTCTCGTGATCCTGATAGTCTTTTCTTATGTCTTTACTACCAGGATACTTACAGAGAGACGCAAACTTACAAGAAATGCCAAATATGATGAGCTGACACATCTTCCTAACAGGCATTATGTTGATAGTATCAGAGAACGTAGAAACCTTAATGACCCGGACAAGTCACCGGAATATGCTATAGCAATAATTGATATTGATAATTTTAAGACGGTCAATGATACATATGGACATGATATCGGAGACGACGTCCTGGCGGAGCTTGGCTCAATATTATTGCAAAAAAAGAATGAGAATACAGTTACTGCAAGGTGGGGCGGAGAGGAGTTCCTTATTATTTTCTTTGGAGATTCTCCAAAGGAGGTCCTTACAGATATCTGCGAAGATGTAAGGAAGACAGTCGAAGCCAAGACAATGTATTTTAATGGAACTTCGCTACGTTTCACTATCTCTGTGGGCGCCGCTTCAAAAGGCGATAATGATGTCTTTGAAGATACATTTAAGAAAGCAGATCAGAATCTGTATGAAGCCAAGGCAACAGGCAAGAACAAGTTGGTATATAAATAAACGTATCGATGGTCCTTGTGGACGAAGGCAAGGAATTATTTTCACCCCTCTATAGTTCCGTATATATAAGATACATTCTGACTATTCTGTTACTTTCACACGAGATTCATGTGAGGTGATTTATTAGGTCTGATAATAAATTAAACTGTTAACAAATAATTAGTTTTGACCGATATCACTAGTGCACGATTCCCCACTTTTATATATTAAGTGAGAAAAGCTTTTTTGTTTTGATATAAGACAGAAAGGATTTAAAGTTATGAAGAAAAGAATTGTTTGTTCTATGGTCCTGACAATGGCGCTTGTTTTTGGAACTTCATGCTCTTCAAAGGAAGCAGAAGATGTTCAGGAAACAGATGCTGCATCCACTGCAGAGTCTATCACTATCTTAAACATTAAAGGCGAAGTAGCTCCGCAGATGCAAGTGCTTGCTGATGAGTACAAAAATCAGACGGGCATTACGGTTAATGTCCTCGGAGTTGATGCCGGTGTTGATGCACAGGCTACTCTTAAGGGGTACTATCTGTCCGATCAGATGCCGGATATTATCGCTTGTGAATCAGCAGGATTTGGAAACTGGGAAGGACTTCTGGTAGATATGAGCGATCAGGACTGGGCAGGAAGAACTGATGCCGCATATATTGATGAAACATATGGAACTATCGGATTTCCATATACTACGGAGGCCATAGGACTTGCCTATAATGCAGATATTCTTGCAAAGGCCGGAGTTGATCCAGGGTCTATAACGGGACCTGACTCTATGAGACAGGCCTTTGAAACAATCGATAGTAAAAAGAATGAACTAGGGATTAAAGCTGTTATAGCTTACTGCACTGAACCTGAGAACCTTGGATGGTCTTGCGGAAACCATATCTTTGGAGCATACCTGGATTCAGGACTTTCAAGGACAGATACGACTTATCTGGATATTCTGAATGATGGCGGTAAATTTGATGATGATAGATTCTCTGATTTTACAAGGATGATTGCTCTTTTTAATGAGTATTCTGATCCTGACATTTTGGTAGATGGAACTTATGATGAGCAGGTTACGGGTTTTGCAAGCGGAGAGTATGCCTTTATAACACAAGGTTCATGGATAGGAGCATCGCTAACTGGAGATCTGTCTGATTATTATTCTAAAGCAGGAAATTTTGAAATAGGTATGATACCGTACTGTTATCAGGAAGGTATGGATACAATTTTGACCAGTGCTCCTTCATGGTGGGCAGTATCCAAGGAAGGACAAGTCGAAGCATCACTTGCATTCCTTCAGTGGTGCTCAGAAGACAGCGCCCAGAAGATATTTGTAGAACAGGCAGGATTTGTAAGTCCGTTTAAAGATTGTAAATATGTTGCTTCAGATCCTTTTGCACCAGTGATCTCAGAATATATATCTTCCGGTAAGACATCAAGCTGGCACTGGATGGAGATGCCTGAGGGACTTGGTCAAAAAGGCTTTGCTTTTGCATTTTGCGATTTTGCCAAAGGAGAGCTGGATGAGGATGGGTTCTTACAAGAGATCAAGAAGATTGCAAGCGACTGGTATGCAAAGTTATAAGGAGGACGAGGTATGAATAAAAAAAGTAAAGTTAATGTACTAAGTTCTATCATGTTTTTGATTGCTGCCGGTAATGTAGCAATTCTTCTGGCTTTTATCGTTGTCATGAGTATGGTGATCTCATCTATGACAACATCAACTAATACAAGTGTTGATATGTTCGGACAGATGATGAATATCACTACCGAAGAAGCTAAGCTTAAAAGTGATGTAATGTCACTTTTTGATCAGGCAACTGGTTATGTTGCAGCAGAAGCTGTAGAGACGCAGACAGCTCTTTTGCCACAGATAGAACAAGTCAAGAAGGACATCTCAGAAGATATCAGTTCACTTAGAAGCGAATTCACAGCACTTGATAATGAAAGTGCAACTACCAAGATGGATGAGATAGAAGCTCAGTATGGAAGGCTTGTTAAGTTCGTTGATTCTTCCATGGAGAGGAAGGATGCAGGAGATCAGGCTTCTGCTTATACGATTCTCTTCGATAAGGCTGAAATACAGAAAGTTGCCATATTCCATTCAACCAAGGTACTTGATCAGGCAATAAGTGATTCTTCTAACAATACGATAGATGCTATGAACATACTTCTGATTAGAGGTAAAGTGACCTCATACATCGGAATATTCGTAATAATAGCTGTTATAATAGTAAGCTTCCTTTTGAGCTATATTAATGTTGTCAAAAAGATAAGAAGTATACGCAGCGAAGTAAATGGCATCATTGATGGAATTGAAAGCGGCAATGGTGATCTGACAGCCAGAATCAATACAAAGACCAAGTCAGAGCTATCATATATTACTTCCGGTATAAATAATTTCATAGAGACATTGCAGCTTATCATGAAAGATGTTAAAGATGGATCCGTAGTACTTGCATCATCATCGGCGGAAGTATCATCCCAGCTTCATATGGTAGATGACAATGTAACCAATACATCAGCAGCACTGGAAGAATTGTCTGCAAGTATGGAGACGGTATCAGGCAATGTAAATAGTATCAATGACAGTGTAGACGACGTCAAATCAGCTGCACAGCAGATTGCGGACGAAGCTACAGAAGGAACCAAGACAGCCAATGCTATAAAGGCAGAGGCAGATGAACTTAAAGAACAGGTATTTAAGAAAAAATCAGAAGCAAGTGAACAGGTTGAAAGATTGTCAGAAACACTTAGAGAATCCGTTCATGAATCTGAAAAGGTTGGTAAGATCAATGAACTTACAAATGTCATCCTTGATATAGCAGGTCAGACCAATCTGCTGGCTCTTAATGCTTCAATTGAGGCTGCAAGAGCAGGCGAAGCAGGTAAGGGCTTTGCTGTAGTAGCTACAGAGATCAGCTCACTTGCAGAAAATTCAAGAAATACCGCGGCTAACATACAAGAAATCAGTGGTGAAGTTACTAATGCTGTTAATGACCTTGCCAAAAATGCTCAGGCAATGCTTGACTATATCAATGGTCAGGTTATAAGCGATTACGATGAATTCGTAGCTACCGGAGAGAAATACGAACACACAGCAGACATAATGGAAGAGATGCTTGGAAATTTCAATAATAGAGCTGAAAACCTTAATGGCATAATGACTGAGATGGTTGACTCTGTTCAGATGATAAGTACTTCAGTACTTGAAAGCTCGCAGGCTATATCCCAGTCAGCTACAAGCTCGCAGGAAATCGTCGGAGGTATAAGGAAGATATCGGAAGCTATCGACAAAAACACCGAAGTAACCGAACAGCTCAATGAAACAACCCAGAAGTTCACTTCATTGTAATTTATTGATATTATGAGGTAGGTGTCAAAAGTTCCTTTTGACACCTTATGACTAACGGATTGTTCCGTTTCTACGAAACTCTCACAATCCTAAAACATTCGCAAATCCGCACTACGTACTACTTTGCTCATGTTTTGCGGGTCATAAATTCATATTCGATTTCGAGCAAGCTCGAATCGAAATGACTTTTGACCCTTACGTCATATTATAACGTTCAAATATTTTAGAATTAGTGGATTTTGCGGTAATTTGGCAAGCTGGAAGCAAAGTAGGCATAAAAGAGACAATCGTTTCAAATAAGCAGATTGTCTCTTTTTTTAATACGTAATAAATGGTAAAGTGTAGAATGTGTAGAAAACAGTAATGGGAGGTACATTAGATGTCGTATTTAGTTCGAAGAGCAGTAGGGAAAGATATTCCATCACTTATGGAACTTTTAAAGCAGGTCAACAAGGTTCATTATGATGGCAGGCCAGATCTTTTCAAATTAGAAACCAAGTATTCACCGGATGAATTAAGTAAGATCATAGCCGATAATGATACACCTGTATTTGTATGCGAGGGCGAAGGTGGTAAAGTTTTGGGACACGGCTTTTGCGTAATGCAAAGACCTGAGAATACGAGACTTCTAACAGATATTTTGACATTATACATAGATGATATATGTGTTGATGAGTCTGCAAGGGGCATGCATGTGGGCGAAGCTATCTATGAGCATATTATAGAGTACGCCCGCAGTAATGGTTGTTACAATGTCACTCTTAATGTCTGGAGCTGTAATCCCGGTGCGATGAAGTTCTATGAGAAGATGGGGCTTGTGCCTTATAAAGTGGGGATGGAGAAGATTTTGTGATAGTATTTACTGATTGGCTAAAACTCTATATCTGACAGTGGCAGTATCCGGTTGTCATTTTTTACAAAGATTAGCGCAACTAGTTGCAGTTTTCTAAATTACATCGTATTATCCAAATTCATGTTGTACAATGACATAGAAATACATCCATGTATTTCTGGACATGTCTTCGTTACATCCTGTAAAGGAACATAGAAATACATCCATGTATTTCTGGACATGTCAATATTACATCCTGTAATGGGACAATTTACCTATATGAGAGGGATATTATGATATATAAATTCAAGCAGTCTGAAAGTAAAGAACTAGTCAGAGATCATCTTAAAATGGGCGGTTCAAATCCTGATGGCGAAGTGATAAGTGTTACCAACAAGTATTTTGAAAAAGGTGGAAAACCCTGGATCGGAATAATGGGAGAGTATCACTTCTCAAGAGACTCAAGAGATAACTGGTACGATGAACTGTGTAAGATGAAGGCCGGCGGCATCACTATAGTTGCAACTTACCTTTTCTGGATCTACCACGAAGAGATTGAGGGAGAGTTCGACTTCTCGGGTGATCTTGATATCAGGAAGTTCGTTGAGGATGCAAGAAGAGCAGGATTATATGTGATCCTTAGAATAGGACCATGGGCACACGGTGAATGCAGAAACGGCGGATTCCCTGACTGGCTTGTTCAAAAGGACTATAAGCTTAGAGACAATAACGAGCAGTATATGGCCAAAGCCAGAATCTGGTATGAGAAGATCTACAATGAGGTCAAGGGACTATTCTATAAAGATGGTGGCAATATAATTGGTATACAGTTTGAAAACGAACTTGTGGACAATGCGCCTCACCTTCTGGCTCTCAAGAAGCTTGCCCTTGAAATTGGTTATGAAGCTCCAATCTATACAGTTACAGGGTGGAACAGTATCTACGGAGCTGAGATCCCTGTAGAAGAGGTGGTTCCTGTCTTTGGAGCATATGTAGAAGCTCCATGGGCTGATAGTACAGATAAGCTTCCTCTTTCACCTCATTATGTTTTTAATACTACAAGGAATGATACGGCGATAGGCGCTGACCTTATCAAAGACAGTAATGAAAGTGGCTGGCAGCTTCCTTATGAGAACTATCCATATGCAACCTGCGAACTTGGCGCAGGTCTTCATTCAACTCATCACAGACGAGTAGTAGTATCCGGGATGGATGCATATGCGCTTTCACTTGTTAAGCTTGGATGTGGTAACAATCTTATCGGTTATTATATGTACCATGGCGGAACTAACAAGATCGGCAAGTTGTCCACCTTTAATGAATCCAAGGCTACAGGATATCCCAATGATTATCCAATTCTGAATTATGATTTCCATACTGCCATGACCTCTTATGGTGAAGTTAGAGACCAGTACAGACTCCTTAATCTGATACACCTTTTTGTTAATGATTTTGGACAGATACTAGCTCCTATGGATAATGTAGGCTCTACTAAGGACGTAGCTGCTGATGATCTTACCTCTCTTCGATATGCCATGAGAACTGATGGTAGAAGCGGCTTTGTATTTATCAATCACCATCAGAGGCTTGCAGAGCTTGAGGATACCAAAGATGTCGTAATCGATACCGGAAGCGTTGTATTTCCAAGCATTAGTGTTACTGGCGATAAAGCTTTCTTTCTTCCATTTAATATGGATACTGACGCAGGCAACCTTGTATATGCAACAGCTCAGCCGCTTTGCAAGACAGATAATACCTACTTCTTCGTAGAAATCGATGGAATAGCGCCGGAATATAAGTTTGATAATGGAGATGTTATAAGTCAAAAGAGCTTTGTGAGAAATGGATATAGATTTGTCACGATCTCATTTGAGCAGGCACTATATGCAAGAAAACTTGGTGACAAGCTATATATCGGCGATGGAGTGGACTTATACGAGGAAGATGGCAAGATCAGACAGATTCATGACGGTGCATTTGAGTACTATGTATGGAACGGCGAGGACTTTGATGAAGTCGGCGTATTAAATGATGATGAAAAGTTTGTGATCACTTCCGATGAAGATAGAGACAAGATTATGCAAAATGAATTTGAAAAGCCTCACCTGTTCCAAGAAGGTATAGATGAGCCATTCACTCCTACGTACCTGGATGAGCTTAATATGGGTGGTGAGAGAAAGAGATTCTGGAGGAAGCTGACTGTTGATAAGCCGGAAGGATTTGTAAATATAAGATATGAAGGCGACGCAGCGCAGGTTTATGCTGATGGCAAGCTTGTAGCCGATGAATATTATATAGGCGAGAAATTCAGAATCCCTGCAAAACTTATCTATGGCAAGGAAAGCTATCTTGTCTATTCAGAGCTTAAGGATGACTGCTATAGGGAATTTTGAATTCGTAATTCATAATTCCCGCTTGGACGAACCAGCATTCCCAAAGCCTATACAGGGCCAGTGGTATATAAATCATTGCCACACTGTTAATCGTTTTATAATTCATGGCATGATACCTGAAGCTTTTTATTCTGGGGTCTGAAACTCGCTTCGCTCAGACAGACAGACCCCTGGCAGAATAAAAAACTCCATCTATCACGCTCATGAATTTAATAAAACGATTAAAAAGTGTGGCAATGATTTATATACCACTGGCCTTGTATAGACTTTGGGAATGCTGGTCCGTCCTGTGAGTAGTTCGAAGTAAGAATGGTTCCTGTTTTTTCTATAGCTTATTACTATAGAAAAATCGAGGGACTTTTTTTATGGATAAAAAGTTTATCCACGTTGATTTAGCATATTTTGAGGACGATTAAGCAAAGATATAGTTGATTATAATTGTTTGTAGTCTATAATAGTCTTGGTATATTTGAAATATACTTATTAAACATCAATATATATTATGAGTATACTTTTTGCTTGCTGTATCAGAGATACTGATAAAAACTGAAAAAAGGAATAATAGCAGAAATAAAGATCCAGAGCTACTGCCTAAAAAAGAAGAATAATGGCAGCTTGGATAGCATTAACCAACTGCCAATATCATAATAAATCTTACAGACATAACCTGAGAGGACATCATCATGACATTAAAAGCTTACATTAACCCTGATTTTACATTGGGCGAAAAATTTATTTTTTTCATAATAGCGCTTGTAGGAATCTTACTATGCACATTTGGAGCAAGACTTGTTACTAGATTGGTTGCCGGCGGACGAAGTAGTGACAAGAGCGAGCTTCTTATAAAAGCAGATAGCAACGTAGAACTCTTTTATGAAATGATAATCTCAGGAACTTCTGTTATGTCATTCGCAGTTTCTTATGTTGTATGTAACCATATCTATTCGTTGATACAGACAAGTGGAGAGTCAGGCGCGGGATGGATGCTTTTTTATAATATATGGAGTGATGGCAAGGACTTTGCATTACTACTGCTGATCTGCCTGTCCTGCGTTCTTAATACAATTCTTGATAAAATAGTCATCCCGCTTAAAGTGATTGACAGAGACAAAAAAGCTACAGTCCGCATGCTTAGTATGTTCTATGTTATCATCATTTTGGTATACCTTAATATCATAGGCGATGAAAGCGAGTACAGCCCTGTAATGATGTATTATCTGGGACTAATGATTGGCCGATTTGTATATTTTGATGCATCATTTAAAGACTTTGTAATTGCACTTAAGAATATGTTTGTAAGTCTTCATCTTCTTATCATGGGGCTTATACTTACAGGAGTCCTGTGTTATATAGGATTTAGTGTAGGGTATCTGCTGGAGCGTAATTATTATATTGTTGGTATATTCTACACGCATCTATTTATGCTTATTGCTGTATTTGTATTGCATCACGGCTATACCATTTTAAAGATGTTCAGAAAACCGGTTCAGCAAAATACGAGATATCAGGAAGCTGATTATAACGGTAATCCATATACTAATGGTGATGTATATAATAACAGCAATCCATATACTAATGGTGGTGCATATAATAAAGCTCAAAATTTGAAAATGCCTAACAAAGCTAATGTTAACAAGAATACTAATATAGCTATAAATAGAAAAACTAATGTGACAGCAAACAGGAGTACTAATGCGACAACAAATAGGAGTACTAATATGGCAGCAAATAGAAATACTAATATGACTGCAAATAGAAGTACTAATATGGCTATAAACAGAAATGCCAATGTACCTACAAATAGAAATACCAATAAACATACTTCTAATAATAGATAAGCTTGGAAAACAGATGAGCTTAAAAAACAGATGAGCTTAATAAACAGATTGTCTTGTAATAATTGATAGAATTGTAAAACAGATTTTTTCAGAAAAATAGAAAATCGCCTTCCTATAACGTAGTAGCCATAGGAAGGCGATTTATATTTACCAATATTAGAAATAACTATACAATAGGTTAACAATACCTTTGGAATATCTTACACAAAATAAGGCGTTCCGTCAGCCTTGAAGCAGACTCTGCGGATCATGTCACATCGTAGATGCTCTTTGATATTTCTTTCTGCATGATAAGCTATCATGAGATTCCCATTATCATCTTCAAAAAATGAATTGTGTCCGGGACCGAACTCATCAACGTTATAGAAAGTAAGGATAGGAGAGATGCTCTTAGTCCAGGAAGTAAGGTCAAGAAGATCTGCGTCATAGTCTGCTGTAAACAGGCCTACTGCATATGTGTAGCCATTTGCAGCGCCGCCTGAATAGGTGAGGTATATCTTGTTATTCCTGATAAAGGCATAAGGCCCTTCATTATTGATGGTACCTTCAAGATTCTCCCATCCGTATAGCGGGCGTGACAAAAGTACCGGATCTGAAGTAAGCTTCCATGGCTCTTTTTCATCTATTGTTGCTATATATAACATGGAGCCTGTATCAAGAGGATCACCTATATGTTCTCTGTATGACCAGACTACGTAAGAGCCACTTCCAGCTTTAATATAAGTCATGTCAAGGGAGATAGCTCCATAGGAAAGGGGCGATCCGTCTTTTTTCAAAACTTTAATAGGATCTTCCCAGCTATCCGTGTCTATGATGCTTCCGCCTTTTTTGAATTTCATAAGATGGCACTGAGGTCCCCACTGTTTTGTACTTACAGCAAAGAGGATATATAACTCGCCGCCTATCACATGGAACTCAGGTGCCCAGAAAGTCTGGATGAGCTGTCTTTTTTCATCATAAGGAAGAATGAGGTGCTGGACTACGTCTTCTTTAAAAAGTTCCGGGACAGTGTCAGCTTCACGAACGTAGATTCCGATATCACCTGTGTTGTCGCTTGTTGAGATGAAGTACCACTTGCCTTCCCATTTAAATATGACAGGATCTCCAAATCCCTTGGCTAGGGGAAAAGAGTATTTGGTCACAGATGCATCATCTAAAGGCTTCTCAGGATTCCAGAACTTTATGGCAGCTTGAATGATTGCCTCATCAACATCCAGGACATCAGAAGGAGAGTATGCAGCAATGATATCAGGATCTACAAGCCCTACGGTTTCAAAGTGAATCAGGTCATGAGTCTCAAAAGTCCAGAGCCTGCCTTCATCTAGAGCATATGAATTACCATCTGAATCAATCCTTCTTCCTGATATGTAGATAGTACCGCCAGGCAGCTCAAATATTATAGGGTCGTCTATTCCTAATGGAATGATCGTATTATCTTTGGATATATTGCCTTCTGCAAAAAGAACTGCGTAGTTGTTGTTTAAAGCAGTAGTACCTCTTACGCCTTTATCATCCTTGTGTTCTACTTCAAAATGAACTGCCTTGGCAAGACCAAAGGGGTATTCATCTTTGTCGATATCTCTTGTATAAACACGTACTTTTTCTTTCATCTTATGTTCCTTCTTTTTGTTATAAATTTTTTAGTGATGTATTCTATGATTTCATATACGAAAATACATGTTTTCTTGAAGGCTTTTTATCAAAAAGCACATCCTAAACTTAAGTAAACGACTTTGGAAAATGCCTTATGCCGGTCATCTATTGCTGGTATATAGGGCATTTGATGACTGGCAAAGCACATTTATTTTAGTCGTTTTCTATAGAATAAAATATATAGAAAAGATTTACTGAATCATTTTTGTCATATATCGAACAAATTATGTTAAACTAGTGCTAATGTCGCTTCAAGGTCGCTCTAAAGCATCACTTCTGTATGAGCGTAAATTTATAAATTGAGTTAGGTGTCAAAACACTTTTTGAGCATAAATTTATAAATTGAGTTAGGCGTCAAAACACTTTTCGAGCGTAAATTTATAAATTGAGTTATGTGTCAAAATCCTTTTTGAATGTATATCTATAAATTGGGACAGGTTTCAAAAACCTTTTGAAATACCGGTACCGGCTATACTGGTATATTTATTATATGAGGAGCATTTATGCGTCTATTTTCACAATACAAGGGACTTAAAAAAGAAAATTACATCCTGTTTTTTGGAAGGATCGTTACGAATCTTGGCGCCATGATCTGGCCTATGATGACGATGATCCTTAACAAGAAGCTCGGACTTTCTGCAACACAGACAGCAACATTTATTATCGTATCAGGTGTGATCTTCCTGCCGGCTAATATATGGGGCGGCCAGATCGCAGACAGGTTCAACAAGAAGAGAGTTATCATATGCTGCGATATTATATCAATTGTATTATTTGTCATTAGCGGATTTATACCGCTATCACTTTTTTCCATATGCGTACTACTGGTTGGAGCTTTCTTCCAGACTTTGGAAGGACCGGCGTATCAGGCTCTGGTTGCGGATATAACCCCTCCTGACAAAAGAGAGAAGGCATTCTCACTTCTTTATCTTGGCTCTAACATAGGACTTATCCTCTCGCCGACTATAGCAGGGATACTTTTTAACAACTATCTGTGGCTATGCTTTGTAATAAGCGGGCTCTCGATCATGGTATCAACTGTACTTATCGGATTATTTGTAAGAGATATTGGAACTCCTCATAAGAAAAAAGAAATTGCTGATAACCCGCACCAGGGCAGTATATTGAACATTATCGCCAAGAGTCCTGCCCTTATGATCTTCATCATAGCACTTAGTTTCTATCAGGGAGCGTACTCACAGTTCGGATATCTGATGCCGCTTGATATCAGCAAGGCATATCCGGACAATGGATCTGTCATATACGGAACTGTTACAAGCGTTAACTGCATCATAGTAGTCCTTTTTACACCGATCATAACTATGCTTCTTGAAAGCGTATCTCTTACAAGAAAATATGCTCTTGGAACTATCTTACAGGCAGTTAGCTTTGCTGCTTTTCTGGTATCCTTTGGGTTTATCCCGGGGTACTATATCTCCATAGCGCTGTTTACTTTGGGAGAGATATTGACAACAATTGTAATTGGAACATATCTTGCAAGGAAGGTTCCTGCACAGTTTAGGGGCAGGATATATGGCGTTACAAGCTTTGCATCAGCTCTTATGACAGGAGTTGTGGAGCTTGGCAGCGGTAAGCTTTTTGATATATGGGGGTCAGCTTATGCATGGGGATTTTCTGTAGCGATGACGCTGATAGCTGTGATTGCTTCGATCATCCTGATCAGCGTTGATAGCAGAGAGAACGTAAAATATCAAGAATAATACCAACTGGTGGCATGAATACAGCCAGTGAAATAGCAAATGCTGCAAGAGTAAGCTCTTTCTTCGGAAACGGCTAAGCTTCGCGCCTGATTTTGTGAACATAATATTGACATGAAGTGCTGTAATAGAGGACTTTTTCTGTTATATTAAGATATGAGCAGGGATAAGTGTATATCGTCCTATTGGATAATATATTTATTGAATAATATTCAGACGCCTGCTCATTTACAGATATTTAGATGATAATTTTCGTATTATGCAACCAATAATATACCAGAAGGAAGAATTGTATGACTATTAGTGAGAATCTTGATGAATTGTTTGAAAAGGCAAAGTCTGATAATGATCTTAGAAATAAGCTTCTTAATACTAAAAGTTCAGCTAACCCGGTATCAGATTTCTGTGCTATTGCTGCGGAGTATGGTATTTTCATTAATGTAATGGATCTGATAAATGAAGGAGAAGAGTTCTATGCCGAGATTAAGAGAAGCACTAATGGCGGCGGTGAGAATTCTCCGGATCTGGACACGTGGAATGATGAGTATTCTGTGTTTATGATGAGGCTTGAGGCTATTAGCAATTAATGATCTTGCCTTAAAAAAATAATACAAAAATGACACATACCAATAATGCATAAAGCATTACATAGAATTTCTTATATAAACATTACATAAAACATTAAATAATAACCTAATAAGAACCTAATAAGAACATAGGGAGGCAGTATTGCAAAATGACTAGAAAGTATAGAATTGGTAATCCTATTGAGACAGACTCTGTTGTGCAGGATATCGAGGTTACCAAAGGGGAGATTCCATTTTTTAAGAAAGATGATGAAGAGGGGATGCTTTCATTATCTATGTCCAAGAAGGATATGGTCTTTGGACTGGGGGAGACAGTCCGTGGTATCAACAAAAGGGGCTGGATCTATACAAGCTTTAATTCAGACGATCCCAATCATACAGAGGACAAGAGGTCTTTGTATGCATCGCAGAACTTCCTGATTATAACATCTGATGACAGATCACTTGGAGTCTATGTAGATACACCCGGAAGAGTTACATTTGATATAGGTTATAGTCAGCAGGACCAGCTTGTAATATCTTTTGAAGATTTCGATGCAGATATCTATCTGATAGAAGCTGATGAATCTGAAGCTTCTTTGTCCAGATCAGAAAGTCTTAAGAATATAGTCAAAGAGTTCAGGCACCTTATTGGCAGAAGCTACATCCCGCCTTACTGGGCATTTGGCTTTGGTCAGAGCAGGTGGAGCTATTATACAGAAGATGAAGTCAGGGAAGTGGCTGATAAGTATGACGAGTTTGGCATTCCTCTTGATATGATCTACCTTGATATTGACTATATGGAGAGATACAAGGACTTTACTATAGATGACAAGGCTTTCCCCAATTTTCCTGAATTTGTAGATGAGATGAAGAATAGAGGCATTCACCTTGTCCCTATCATTGATGCGGGCGTCAAGATTGAAGACGGGTATGATGTCTACGAAGAAGGCGTAGCAGGAGATTTTTTTGTCAAAAAAGAAAATGGAGAAAATCTTGTAGCAGCTGTATGGCCGGGGCAGGTTCACTTCCCTGATTTTCTTAATGATAAGGCAAGAGAGTGGTTTGGCAACAAGTATAAAGTGCTTCTGGATCAGGGAATTGACGGCTTCTGGAACGATATGAACGAGCCTGCCATATTCTATACGCAGGATCATCTACAGGAAGTATTTGATGCTATAGAGGATTACAAAGGCAAGAATCTTGATATAAAGTCATTTTTTGCTTTCAAGGATCTTGTGGGATCTATCGACAATAACGAAGCGGATTATAAGAGATTCTATCATGAATATAAGGGCAGGAAGATAAGGCATGACAAAGTCCACAACCTTTTTGGCTACAATATGACAAGGGCTGCCGGTGAAGCTTTTGAGAGATTATCTCCTGACAAAAGAATCCTTATGTTCTCCAGATCTTCATATATAGGAATGCACAGATATGGTGGTATATGGTGCGGTGACAATAAGTCCTGGTGGTCACACCTTCTTCTTAATATACAGCAGATGCCGGCTCTGTCTATGTGCGGCTTCTTGTATTCAGGTGCTGATGTATGCGGATTTGGTGCAGATACTACTGAGGATCTTGCTATCAGATGGATATCTTTTGGCATATTCACACCTCTTTTCAGGAATCATGCTGCTGCAGGAACTAGATATCAGGAACTATACCGATTTGATTCAAAAGATACTTTTAAGAAACTAATAGATCTTCGATATGCTCTTATTCCGTATCTGTATTCAGAATTCATGAAGGCTGCTCTTAACTATGAGATGCTCTTTGAGCCTCTGTGCTTTGAATATGATGATGACAGGAGCAGGGAAGTAGAAGATCAGCTCCTTGTAGGAGACAGTATCATGATAGCTCCTGTATACAAGCAGAATACTACAGGCAGATACGTATATCTTCCGGAAGATATGAAGATGATCCGCTTCAGGTCATATGATGATTATGACGAGGAAGTTCTTCCTAAGGGAGATCATTATCTTAGAGCAGATCTTGGAGAGGTGCTGGTATTTATAAGAAAAGGACGAGTTCTTCCTATCACAGAGCCTGCAAACAGGACAGGAGCTCTTGCTACAGATAACCTGACATATATAGGTTTCGAGGCAGATGCTAAGAGCTATGATATGTATACAGATGACGGTATAACAAGAATATAAGCAAAGAATATTACTTTGGTAAAAAATGGGAGGATAATTTATGGGACTTTTTAACGGACGTTCATTTGGTCTTTTTTCCAAATATGTATATGATAATGGTGATAAATATATATCGGGAGATCGCGATATCACAGATAATATTCAAAATGTAGATATTGACTATATATCAGGAGATATCTATCTGGAAGTATCTGAATCTGACTCTATATCAATTAAAGAGACTTCAAAGAAAGATCTTGACGATGATCACAAAGTGCATTCTTATGTAGAAGGTACTACCTTGTTTATCAAGTATTGTGCATCATCTAAGAATATCAATCTAAATAATCTTGATAAAACTCTTACTGTAAACATTCCTAAGAATGTAACACTTGGTAATCTTAAGATCAGTGTATCTTCTGGTAATACTGCAGCTGTATGTAGTTCTGACAGTATCGATCTGCATACGTCTTCAGGTAATATAGACTTTACAGTGTTTGGAAATTGTACCAATCTGACTGCAAATACGTCATCAGGTCATGTGAAGCTTGGCTTAGAGACAGCAGATATGGTTACAATCTCGGTAGCTTCCGGCAGTATAGATGTTGATTCTGATTATATCAAGAGTTTGGATGCTAATGCTTCCAGCGGGGATGGAACATATATATTAAGAACTGTCCCTGAGAATACTCAGATCAAGACATCCTCAGGCAATATCACTGTCAATCTGCCTGAGGAGATCGATGTTACAGCACAGTTTAAAGTTGTAAGCGGCGATGTATCTTACGAGCAGGCATTCTCCAAAGATGGTGATACCTATGTCATTGGAAGCGGAGCCAATAACATGACCATTAACGCAATCTCCGGAAATATAGATATCAGGATTTTAAAGCGGTAAGAAAACGTTCTGCAATATCTTTATCTGCAGAATCCTTCCGGTATATACCGTAAATGTCCCACGTATAGGCATCTTTTAGATTTACGGCACGGATATTATCATTGTCCTTTAGGAACCTTGGAGATATGCCGATTCCGATTCCATTTTCTACAAGCTTGTACATAGCTTCACCTTCTTCAACGGTTGCAGCTATGTGCGGCTTGAAATCGCACATGTGGCAGGCATTAACAACATCATAGTATAAGTGATGCTTCTCGTTCATTAGGATAAGATTTTCATCACGAAGTTCTTTGATTTCAAGTGTGTTCTTGTCCCAGAATCTATGCATCTTGTGGATGTATACTACTAGATCAAGTGACTGAACTAAAGTGGCAGTGATATTGCTCTGCGCGGGCTTACCTACTACAAAGCCAAAGCTGATCTCATCATTAAGTACCTGGTCTATGACTTTGGCATTTTCATACTCTGACCAGCTTCCAAGGATCTCAGGGTTTTCTTCCATGAAGCTTTTTACTTTGGGGATATCAATAGCACGTATAGTTCCTGCTGCGAATCCTACTTTGAACCTCTTTTCTTTATCACCTATGGATTCGATGGACTGGAACATGTCGTTAAGACTTTGTACTATGACCTTGGACTTCTCATAGAAGACTTTGCCGCTTTCTGTAGGCACAAAACCTTCCTTAGAGCGTACAAATAGAGCTGCACCGCATTCATCTTCAAGGCTCTTGATGATCTTGCTAAGCCCCTGAGGAGACAGGAAGAGCTTGCCTGCTGCTATCTGAAGGTTTCTTTCTTCATATACTGTTTGAAAACATTTTAAATTTCGAGTATTCATAGGTTTATTGTAACATAAAAACAGGCGTTCGTTTTGCTTATAATAATAGTGCTAACTAAAGTACCATGATTTGTTAACGCCAAAGTACCGTGTTCTGTTAACAGGGGAGTTAGAAGGGGAAGACGGCGGTAGATATATGTAAGGAAGTCAAAGATATAAGACTTGTATTTGGCTTCATCATCCTTAAACATGAGTGTTTAGGGATGATGAAGTTATTCTTATTATTTTTGTGTTGGAGTATTCTTAACTGAATCCAAGGCTTTCTGGATATCAGCTATTGCAACACCGGTGATATCCGATACTTGATCTAGTGAGTATCCGTTGTTTTGCATATTGGTGGCTATGGAAGCGAGTTTTTTTAACTCACCTCGTTCTTCGCCGATAGCAATACCTCGTTCTTCGCCAATAGCTATACCCTGGGCTTGACCTTCTTCAAAACCATCATCATGTTCACTTTTTAAATGACTCTTGTAATCATATTCATACAAACTAAACATAGTAATCGCCTTTCGTTGCTTCACGAAGAAATCTTTTAATATGTTGTTTTCGATACAATAATCTATTGCGGCTGGTACAGCATCCTCAATAGGTAATTCTGTGTTATACTCTCTGATTTTGGCTACGAATATTGAGTAACCGCTTATTTTAGCACAGCTGCTCATCAGCTCTGGATTCATCCCGCGGTTTATGTTCAGAACCTTGACCGTTAGCTCTAAGTCAGGAGCGGTATTATCTGAATCATACATATCAGATAATTTGTAGGTCATTACCTCGGGTAGCTGCTCAACACCGTTATAAAATACTACAAAGTGAGGCTCTGGAATATGCTTTACCTTACTGCTGTAGATTTTGTTTTCATCAAATATTTGGGCATAGAGCTTACTTACGTAGAACAGGCATCTTAGGGGCATGTTAGGGCAATTTGTAGATTGGTGCTCATAAATATTAAGGTGGGTATCGATGATAAATGATAAGTCGTTATGCATGCCCATAAATATAGCATTATCTAAAGTGTTGACCACAAGCGCCTCAGGATCAGTATAGCTTGAGTGGTTGATGGCATTATATAACTCAAGCAGAGCCTTCTTATCGTTATTGAACAGAAGCCTGAATACGGTGTCTTTGTACTTGCGGTTTATCCAGGGGTATGTAACCCTCCGGAATAGATATTTTAGTTTTTGCTTTCTTGTCTTTTTCAAAAAACTTCCTTTCTGTATAAATGCAGAAAGAACAAAAAAGACGTCTACTACATTTATACTAACATATTTTTGTAGTTTATTGTGGGAATATGTTGCTCTGAAAAAGCAACATTCTCTTCTGGTCGAAAGACCGATGAACTTAGAATACTATACCTTGGCTATTGATGCAATAAATGTTTTATCGATAATGAAAGAAGCCTTCTGGGATACTATTAAGCCATATTTCACTGGGTGTCTTGCCTGTAATCTATAAGTGAGGAAGACGATGCGAAGCCTTTCTTTTGTCATAAAAAAGTAGGTCTTTCTGAATATCAGCTATTGCCGCACTGGTACATTAGCTGTTACAATCTTAATTTGAATACTGATAGATTATTCCAAAGGAGAGTTGATTATGGGATTATTTGATTTATTTAAAAATAAACGTAACGTGAGCTTTGCGGAAATAGATTCAATTGAAAAGGCAAAAGAGGAATGCAGAAAAGGCAATCTGGAGAGGATGCATATCATGTCTCCGATCTTTGGTGGATCAGATGATGATTCAAATATTCTGTATGTACCTGTAGGAATTAACAGAATCAAAGAAGGCTATGACGATATTCTTGCGGACCTCGTAAAACAAGGAAAAGCGCAATCATTTGATTGTGCACCTGAGTATAAGGGAAATAGCGCAGTACCAAGTAAGATTACTATCACTTCAGGTAAAGGTGGAGTGGAAGTGTTCAAGCAAACCATCAATGTATGGTGATTCCGATAAATCTGAATCCAAGGCTTTCTGAATATCAGCTTTTGCTTGATGTTTAGCTTCAGGATAAAATAAACGTAATATTGATTATTAATTGACAATAACTTACACTAAATAATGGAACTATTTCTCTCATTTTTTCAAAACAAAGTTAAGTGTGAGGAAACTATATGGGTAATAATAGTATTCGTAAGTTATTGTCAGTAACCATGTCCATGGTTATGGTATGTTCTCTTGGTACAGGCTGTGGCAAGTTGTTAACAAGAGGCGGTGGTGCAGATTCTGATGACATCAGCGTATCTGATTCCACTACAAAAGATTCTGAAACTAATCTTTCTGAAAACAATTCTATAGAATCTGAAGAAGTTCCAAAATCTGATGGAACCTCAGATTCTTCCGATAATATCCCGATTCTTTTACTTCATACAGATTCCGACTACGCTGTGAACAGCAAGAATAATCCGGCGATCCATGTTAATTATAATTATCTGACTCTGGACAAAGAATATGCCCAAAGCCATGAAGCTCTTGATAAAGCACTTAAAAGTGCAAATGAAGAGATATTAGCGCTTGAAAGCGAATGTTTTGACCATGCTAAGGAAGATTTATCAGGAAGCGATGATTATACATTTGATGCTAATTACTATACATTCTTTAGAAGAGCTGATGGCAAATATCTGAGCCTTATAAATGAATGTTGTACTTTCGGTACATTTGACTTTGACTATTATTCATTCATAGCCCATTCTTACTACGTAGAAAGTGGTAAGGAGATAGAACTTTCTGACATTGTGGCAGATGAAGATGCTTTTTATGCCATTCTATCTGAGAAGGTCAAAGCCGTCGTAGATGATGATCTCTATATTTATATGGGCGAATATTCAAACAAGGACGCAGAGGATTTTGTAGAAGAGATCAAAGATAGCCTTAAAGACGGCAAATGTTCTTTTACCCTGGACCCTCAGGGCGTAACTTTCTGGTTTGATTCTAATGTATTTTCACCTATGTGCGCCAGCGCTACAGTTTTATTCTGTGAAGATGCAGACAATACTATTTTTAACGAAGAGTTTTCAAAAGATATACCGGATGAATGGGTCATGCAGATGCCTACAGGAGATCGGACCTATTTTGATGCAAATGGTGACGGAGAAGAAAATAGCGTAATAGCATCAGTTACATATGGTTTTAACACCGGCGGTGAGTACGAGTATTTGTACGTTTCGGGATTTCATTTGGCATACGAAGAAGACAGCAAGTCATATAGCCCTGAATATGAAGGAAGCGCTGGCGATTACAATTTTTTCCTATATCATAAGGGTGATAAAAATATCATTATCGAAGACCATGACGAATTCGGTTATGGGGAGATGAGCTGTTATATTCTTGAAGATGGCAAGATCAAAGATGGTGATGGCATAAACGCAGGACTTGCCTATTCTTGGGATAATGCAGAGGATTCTGAGGATATTGCTCCTGTATTCCTTCCTGTAAATATGAATAAAGTTTTAGTGATCGAGGAAGTCGGCGGCGAAGAAGGAGAGTCGATCGCTTGTTATCTGAAAGTTTCTGAAGATGGTAAGCTTACCCTTACTGAAATAGATGAAGATGGTGACGAAGATAGCGAAGAATCAGATAATAAAGGCGGCAAGTCTGAAGATAAAGAAGTAGATGTAGCCTGGGCTGGTGAAGCAGTATACTATGATGATCAGATTCTTTTCAGACAGTATTCATCAGATGCATATAGATACAATGCCCTTTGGGGTGAGTTTTCAAATAGTGATATGCAGTATATAAAAGGAAATCTTTGCACTTTTGATCCTAATGCTCCCGAGAATGGGATTAAGACTATATGCGAAGATGACGGCTTTGGCGATATGTATCTGATCGATGGGCAGTACATATATTCTCAGAAAGAGACCGGGTATAGTAATAATAGCAGTGATATGCGAAGGGTATACAAGACGTCCTTGCCGGATGGTGAGCAGGAAGAGATATGCGCAGGAGCTATAGAAGGATTTTCACCAGATGGAAAGCATTTTACTAATTATAATTATACTCTCAATCCATATACCCATAATTTTTACATCTTTAAGGCAGGTGATGTTGACGTAGATCATGCATCTTACCAAACTGATAAGACCACCATTTATCTGACCATGGATAATGATAATGCATATCTTATGGAAAAAGAGGATGATGATAAATATATCATTTTGCAGATAAATAATGAAGGTGATATATACCGCCTTGCCGAGTGCGATTTTAGTGATATGGCGGAATATGGCACGGTGTATCCTGAATATACGAAAAAAGGATACGTAGATAATGGAAAGTTACATCTGCAGTTTGATTTTTATGAAGGCACAGGACATTTCTATTATGCAAGTGCAAAGGTTACAGTGCCTGTTTGTGAAGATGAGGGATCTTTTGACGATGTTTTGTATGAAGCTGAAATAGAAGACTTTAGTGCTGATGAAGATCCTCAAACGCTCCTTCCTGATAAACTTGAAGATATAGCTTATGACTATCCTGAGCAGGAATCGGGAAGTGCTATCGCAAATGTCCTTCAGTATTATAAAGTATTTGATGAAGGAATATTCTATACCATGGCCCAGTGTCACAGAGAGCCGCTTGAAGATGTGGGATGGAGAGAGTCTTACATGCTTCTTAACTGTACCTATTTTTTTCTTCCGGCGGGGGCAAAAGAAGCATCGTCCTTATTTACCTTATTTGAAGCTCCCGGGTCAAGGGGAGATCTATACCAATACGAATATTATGAGAGGCAGCCTACAGTATATGCTTATGCGAGATTCTATGCTGATGAAGATGGTCATCTTGTAGGAGCCTTCTACGAGACTGTATATACAGGAGGACCTGAAACGCCTACCGAAACTTCTGATGTTTATTATATGGCTGAGTTTTCGGATGATTTTAAATTTGAACATCCAAAGGATGATTATACTATAGAAGATTTCGTGGTTGAAGACGCAAAGGCATTGGAAGACCTGATAAGAAGTGAGTATAGTAAGGAAGATATCATAATTGATGACGGCGTATTTGATGAAAACGGACATCTTGTATATGAATCAGATAGAACGTTTACAAGCGACGAGTACGTATACATGTGCCACATATGCTTCGACGCAGACGGAAAAATAAACTATATTCGACCCGTCATTATGGAGTGAGGTTATCGAGGGGATTCCTGCGGGCTGACAGTTTATAAATGGATTATCAAGAGGAGGCTAAGCATATTATGAAAAGAAAAATAGTTGCACTGTTTATGACATGTACACTAGGAGCTACGCTTCTTACAGGATGTGGTGATATAGCTTCGGCATTTTCTTCGGATGATAAGGAAGAAGATGTTGATGAGGATGTAGATGATGAATCAGATAAAAAAGACAAGGATAAGGATGAAGAATCCGGCGATTCTGAAAAAGCTTCTGATGAAAGTGAAGATGATTCAGAAGATAAAGATAGCGCTGATGTAGAAGGCTTAAAGGTGCCTGAATCTGAAGAGGAGCTCTTTTCCTTTATGGAGGGCGAATGGGATTTTGTAAATCCGGTTACGTTGGAAGATTATGCTCATATGGAGATTGATGATAAGGGCTCTTTTGTCTATGGGTATACGGGTAGTAAAGAAAGCTGTACTGGGGAGTTTGTGGCTAATCATTTATATGTAGAAGAGGATGTGCCGCTGACGTTTACGGTGAATGTATCTGGGCTTGATGGGATGACATTTGAATATAGTGGCTATGTGGTAGAAGACGAGGATTCGTCTGATGGCAAGATCTATTATGGAAGCTGTGATGGGGAAGACTATATTTATATGGAGGAAACAGGGAACGGCGATACATTTGCGGGTAGCGTGCTGTTCCAGGATCCTAATACGGTAGATGGATCTTTTCATATGGGGGCCAATTCTTATATCATGCACAGAAAGAGCGATGCTGATACTACGGCAGAGCTTAAGGATGGCGAGTTCTATGCATGGGTATGGAAGGCTGACGATAAGGGACTTTGGGCTCAGGAGATGAAGCCTATTACGTGGGATGATGAGAATGAGTATACATGTAATCGCTATACAGCGGCTGCATTTATGCCAGGGGCAATGGGATCTGCTTATTATGAGTATTCAAATGATATAGACAAAAAGCTTCTCTTAAACGGCCAGAGACTTGATATGGAAAACCCAAGGTACATGTGCCTTCTTAAGGTATCATCTGATGGTGTTATCGAGGATATTCAGGAAGTTGATGACGCTTTCTACGGAATGTATGATCTTGGCGATCTTGATCCGGAAGTTTCTTTTGAAGGAGAGACATTTACTTATAATGGTATTGATATAGATGTATCAGATCTTGGCGGAGGCATGAAGATCAATAATTTATACAGCGCTTATGGCAAAATAATAATAGAGTGCTATATATCACATCATGAGAATTCATATCTTGTTTTCGACAAATTCAGGGGTGAAATAGTACAGGAATACTTTAATGGAAATAACCTGACCTGGATTGGTGATGACTTTACAACTGCTATATATTCAGATGGAAATGAAATAAGAGACCTGTGCGGGGATCTTATGTACTACATCGATTGTGAAGAGATCGAAAGTCTTGAATTTACAGATGATGGCAAGAGTGTAAAGTGTACATATGTTATATGGGATGATAAAAAACAGGATGAAGAGACCAAGGAAGAAACTTTTGAACTGCCTGAAAGACGTGACGGCGCTATGAATGCATACAGCGATTATATGGATTCAGGAAGGGCAAGTGACTATAGAAGATTTATGGAATATGCTCCTGATGATGCAAAGTTCTTTATATTAACAGATCCGCAGATTTGGACTGGTGATATGTTTTATGTTATGGGGGCACTGGATGAAGGTGCTGTTAATAAGGTAATGATCGTTGCGCTGTCAGATAATACTTATTTTGAAATACAGGATGATGATGGCGATATCGTAGCGTATGATTATATTGACAGAGGTAGTGGAAGAGCATATCTGATGACAATGTCTGAAGGGATGCCGCTGTATACAATCCATGTTTCTACATATGATGATAATTACGAAGAGGTTATATCAACGTGGGAAGTAACAATGATAAGCGGCGAAACATATCAGCACTGCTTGTTTGTGGAGTGAGCTGGCATAAAGTGTCGTGATAGGACGGAAGATGCCGCTGATATAATCATCGGGCTACCTTGCCATTCATCGTAGGGGCTGTGGCAGTTCGCGCTGAAGCGTTTTTTTAGGTAATAGTTAATGAAGGGGTAATGAGATGAAGAAAAAAAGTGAATTGATGAAAATGGTAGCAATAATTTCCTTCACGTCACTTGTAACTAATGCAGTTGCGTGTGGGAGTTCGCTTAGTTTAAGTGAGACTTCTAACGAGGAATCGTCCGGAACGGAAGGTGAGGATAGCAGTCATGAAGGTAATAGCGGAGCTCCCGGACAGCAGAAGAATAATAGTAAAAATAAGACTTCTGATTCAGATAGTAAAGATGAAGTATCAACAGAAGAGATCACAGAAAAGTTTATAGAAGAGGTGGCTTCAAGCGCGGAGAGTGATGAGGAGGAAGTCAGGTACTATCTTGTAGATGATTTTGATGATGACGGCGCGTATGAAGGTTTTATGTTTGTAGGCGGCGAAGAAGATCCTGACTGGGGATCTGGTGATGGTACGGTGTGGTTTGTTAATGAATCTGGATGTGAGAAGATTCATGATGAGTTTAGCTTTTTAGTTGGTGAGAACGAGAATATTTTTTCCATACTTCAGGAAGAGGATAGAAATTTTGTTGTCTTCAGGGATCTGTATGCAACAGCAGATGTATCAAATATCTATTATGTGGATGGTGAGAAGTGCATAGAATCAAGAGTATCGTATCTTGGATCATCTTATGTTGGCAAGGAAAAGGGTGATCTTAATATAACGGTTAGTGCATATGACATGTACTGCGATTTTGAGGGCGACGCAGAAGAAGGTACATGGACCGGACATACCTGGAAGCCGTATTACTTTTATTACAGTAGTGAGACAGGTGACTTTGAAGAGTACGGAGCCGTTGAGATCAGTGAAGATGAGCTTTCAAAACTGATTGAGAATGACCCTATTATAGAAATCAAGGAAGAAGGATATGCCATTGACCAGATCATCAAGAGAGATAATGGGATAATCAATATCAATTATCACATGGAAACTGAAGAATCAGGAAGAAATTATGAATATAAAAATGCAACGTATGATCTAAATACAGGACTGTACGTTAACGTCTGGGGTGATGGCGAAGCGGGAGTGTTTGATTCTGACTACGGCGGAATCTATTATCTGCAGCTTCTTAATGATGAAGATGAAGATTCAGAGTCTGCATCAAGTGGTGATGCCCATACTTATGAAGAGAAGATATATGAGCTTAGATCTTCTGAACCTGTGATTCCTGATAACGAAGATATTCTTAAGGAAATGGCAGAGTGCGTTACGTTTTCCTGTATTCTTGATTACGAAGGCATAACCTTTGCTGATATGGACAATAGTGATAAGGTATCTCTTCGCTACCACATTGTGGATTATGTAACCTGGGATCAGAAGGGTATCTATGAAGATGTCTGCGAGACTGTTAATGACAAAACGGCAATTCCTTTGGATATTGCATTGGATATATTCAAAGATTTCTATGGTGAAGATAACTTTACTCCAGACGAACATGAGGATGTAGACGATGAGTATTATTATCCTCTTTATGCTGATGGAGAAGCCTGGGAACTTGTTGAGCATATGCAGTTTTTTGAAGATGATGACTATATCCTTTACACAGGCCCCGGATTTTATGAAAGTAATGGAGGCGATGAAGCTTTTGTAGGCTATGCGGATATTCTTTTTGCCAAGAATAAGGACAGCAGATTTGGCGTGACGGTTGTATTTGGATGGTATCGCGAAGATACTATAGATGTTTCTTCTGTAGAGGCGTCTTCGACACTTTCTTCGCAAGGCGGTAATGACTACGACGCAGAAAACCTTATCGACGGCGACTATACAACAATCTGGGCTGAAGGCGCAAAGGGCACAGGCGTAGGCGAGACTATTACAATCCATTTGGACAAAGAGCAGCTCGTATACGGCGTACTTATCTGCAACGGATATACTGCAAGCTACGAGCAGTACAATAATAACGGACGTCTGACTCAGGTAAGCGTTGATTTTGGCGGTGGAAACGTGGTTAAAGGTGACGTAGATGGCTATGGCTACGAGGGATTTAGCTCAGATAATCTTGCTGATAGTAACAGGACCAAGATCGAGCTTGATGAGCCTGTTATGACAGATACGATAGTTATTACGATCACAGGCGCTGAGAAAGGTGCCAAGTACGATGATACCTGTGTTAGCGAACTGCTGGTTTATTGAGTTTAGTTTAAGAAAAATTATGATCAGATAATGATAAATACAAAAAGCTCTCACCAGAAGTTACATCTGATGAGAGCTTATATATATTAAAAAAGGGAGGTTATGAAAAAGATTTCAGCTATATACAAAGCTGTAGTAGTGGTTAGTGGGGGATTAGATATGGTTAGCAACTTCGAATGCATCCCAGATACCATACATGATGTTGGATACCTGCTTAGCATCGCCAAGAAGATAGATCTCGTCTACATCATTCTTGTACTGGTTGTAGAGTGTATTCTCGCTTGCATAACCTACGCAAAGTACTACGCTGTCAGCTTCAAGCTCTTTAGTTCCTTCGCCTACAGATGCCTTTAATACGCCGTCCTTGTATTCTGTAACTTTAGCACCTGTAACAACGTCAATTCCGTTGAATGGAATGAGCTTTTCAAGCATTTCCTTATTAGCTGAGCAGAGAGGTCCGTTAACTGCCATGAGCTTATCAAGAGCTTCTACGATAGTTACCTTTTTGCCCTTCTGAGCAAGGTCAAGTGCAAGTTCGCATCCTACAAGACCGCCGCCGACTACAACAACCTTGTCTCCGGCATCTTTCTTGCCAAGAAGTACCTGCTCTGCAGAGTAAACCTTGTCATCATCGCCAAGTGAGAACATCTTAGGACGAGAACCTGTAGCAAGGATAACAGCATCATACTGACTGTCAAGGATCTCTTTCTCAGTAGCCTTTGTATTCATATGAACTTCTACATTAAGGCGTACCATTTCATCTTCGTACCACTTAGCAAGTGCGATATCGTCTTCCTTGAATGCCGGAGCACCGCCAGGGATGAGGTTACCGCCAAGTCTGTCTGATGCTTCATAAAGGACAGGCTCATGACCTCTTTCTGCAAGTACGCGTGCAGCTTCACAACCTGCAACACCGCCGCCTACTACGAGGACTTTTTTCTTCTTAACAACAGGGTTGTACTTGTTAAGTCTCTCTTTGCCTGCCTGAGGGTTAACAGCACAGTTGATGAGAGAGTAAGTCTGGATACGACCCATGCAGCCTTCCTGACAGCTGATACATGGACGGATCTGTGAGAGGTTACCTCTGCGGATCTTGTTAACGATATCAGGATCAGCAAGTGTAGGACGACCAAGGGAGATCATGTCGCAGATATTCTTGTTAAGACAGTCAATAGCTGTATCAGGGTTATCTACACGACCTGCCATGATAACAGGGATGTTTACATTCTCCTTAGTGATACGTGCAAATTCCTTGTAAGGAGCCTTCTCCATGTACATCGGAGGGTGATTCCACCACCATGCATCGTATGTTCCTGCGTCTACGTCAAGAGCGTCATAGCCGAATTTCTCAAGAAGCTTTGCTGCCTCGATACCTTCTTCGATATCACGGCCTTTTTCTTCGAATTCTTCGCCCGGAAGAGCACCTTCACGGAAGTCCTTGACCATGCTCTTAAGTGAGAATCTCATTGCAACAGGGAAGTCCCAGCCACAAGTCTTAGCGATCTCTTCACGGATCTCTTTAGCGAATCTGAGTCTGTTCTCAAGTGATCCGCCGTATTCATCTTCTCTGTGATTGAAGAAGGAGATAGCAAACTGGTCGATAAGGTAGCCTTCGTGTACAGCGTGGATTTCAACGCCGTCGAAGCCTGCACGCTTAGCATTGTAAGCGCCCTTACCAAAGCTCTTTACGATTCCGTGGATTTCTTCTACAGTAAGTGGACGGCAAGTCTTGTCAAGCCATCTGTGCGGGATAGCAGAAGCAGATACAGGAGGGAACTCTCCAAGGTTTGTAGGGATAGTAACACGTCCGAATCCACCACTCATCTGCAGGAATATCTTAGAACCGTAAGCGTGTACACGCTCTGTCATCTCACGGCTTGTTCTTACGAACTGAACCGGATTGTAAGTTGAGTTAGGTGTATTAGGGAAAGAAGGCTTCTCAACCTCAGTGTCTGAGAATGTTACACCTGTGATGATAAGACCGATGCCGCCCTTGGCACGTCTTGTGTAGTAATCAATACCTCTGTCATTCCAGCCGCCTTCGCAGTCGCCAAGACCAAGTGGTCCCATGGGTGCCATAGCGTAGCGGTTCTTGATTTCGAGCTTACCGATCTTGATAGGCTCAAAAAGTCCCTGGTACTTCATATAAATTGTCCTCCTACCTGTTTATTATTGGTATATATTGGTGAGAAAATAATGAAACATGCGTTAGTAGCACGCTTCATAAGCCGGGTGTAAAAGCTTAACCTGCCTTTGTTAAACTTTTATCATATGTATTAATTTTATAATATGATCACGCTATGAGCCATCAACAAATAGTTGATAGAGTTAAACAATTCATTTCGCTTATTGACTCAAAAAGTGACAAGGTGGTATCATGACATAGAAATTCATCCATGAATTTCATATTTAAATATTGTAGTAGGGCTTGCATCGCTGGCCACGGTTAGGAAATCCATAATCCATCTCGGGTCATGGATTATTTTTTTGCTCAAAAAGATAACATGTTGGAAAGGATATAAAACAATGCAAAACGAATTATTTGAAAAAGCACCGATTCCCAAGGCTTATATGAAGATGGCTCTGCCTGTTGTTATGGGTATGGTAGTTACTCTTATTTATAATCTTGTGGATACTTATTTTATCGCGCTGACCGGCAATACGGATCTTATTGCAGGAGTATCTTTGTGCGCACCTTTATTTACACTGCTTCTGGCAATAGGAGATATATTTGGAATAGGCGGAAGCTCTGTGGTTTCAAGAGTTCTTGGATCACATGACAGGGAAGGCGCCAGGAGTAAGAGTACGTTTTGTATATATACCTCTGTTATCACAGGTATTATTTTTACTATACTTATGCTGGTATTTAAAAAGCAGGTAGTTATGCTGCTTGGAGCTACTGATAATACTTATGATTATGCGCAGCAGTACTATACATGGCTTATTCTTGCGTCAACTTTTGTCATCTTTTCACTGGTTCCTTCTAACCTTTTAAGAGCAGAAGGTAAGGCTATGGAATCGATGGTAGGATCTGTTGTTGGAACTGTTGTTAATATAATCCTTGATCCTATCTTCATCTTTGGACTTGGACTTGGCGCTGCTGGTGCGGCTATGGCAACTGCTATAGGTTATGTTGTCACCTCAGTATTTTTTGTCATAATCATTGTCCAAAAGAGTGATGTGCTCTCTATAGATCCGAAAGGCCTTAGCTTTGACGCGCAGACATTCTCTGGAGTTCTGGCTATAGGACTTCCTTCAAGTATTACGAATCTGATGCAGACAGTTGGTATTACCCTCACCAATAGATACCTGCAACCTTACGGCGATGACAATATCGCCATTATGGGTATCGTCCTTAAGATCGTTAACATTGCTGTACTCGTTATCGTGGGTCTTGCTTTTGGCGGTCAGCCTCTTATCGGATACTGCTATGGAGCAAAGCTTAAGGACAGGCTTAAGAAGATCATGGGATTTGGAATGGCTATTACAGGCGGAACCGGACTTGTAGCACTTTTTATTCTTTCTCTTTTTTCCAAAGTGATTCTTGGAAGATTTCTGACTGATCCTGATATGATAGATATGGGGGCAAGGATGCTTATATTCCAGCTTCTTGGAATGCCGCTCATGGGGATATGTCTTATAGTTATCTGCACATTTCAGGCAACAGGCAAGGCGATAGGTGCGTTTATCTTATCATCCTGCAGGCAGGGGGTTGTATTCTTGCCAGCTCTGATAATTCTATCTGTAACGGCAGGTCTTAACGGTGTTATTGCAGCGCAGGTTACAGCTGATATTATCACTACAGTTGTTGCCTTTTGGCTGTTTAGGGTCTTTCTTTGGAGAGAAATTGTGTGAGTAGCAGAAATATATAATTATTGAATCTTGAACGCATTAATGCTATCATAATGATGAAAAAAGACACAGAAGACTCCACGCAGAGAAATTGAAAAAGCATAGGCAGAAAGAGATGATTGGAGAAAAAGGAAAGGCGGAAAACATGAGTGATTGGAAAAAATATAAAGATCACGTAAGAGAAACTTCTCCCATTATAGGGAATGATATTGATGAAGTCGAAGAAATATCAGCTATTGTTGGAGCTATGATAGAACAAAGACATAATCTTGAATTATCTCAAAGAGAATTGGCGCAATTATGTGGTATACCACATTCATCCGTAGCTAGGATCGAGTCCGGTAAAACAACGCCAAATCTTTCCACTCTGTTGAAAATATTTAATAAGCTTGGACTTAGTTTCTCAGTACAACCTACAGTAAATATTGCAAGACCGATAAAGTGACATTGGCCTATGGTTTTATTTTGTAAGTAAAGTTTAAAAATCCGATTCCATAGTAGGTTTCGGATTTTTTTTATGTATTAAGAAATTCTAAAAATATATTTTTTTCTAAATGCATTAGTTATAATGATATTTGAGACTACTGAAATTTGAGTATAAAAAGATAACTATCAATAGAAAGGAAATAACACTTATGGTAAAGCATGTGATCTTGTGGACATTAAAAGATGAGCTTTCTGATTCTGAGAAGGCTGATATCAAAAAGAGCATCAAGGATGGCCTTGAGGGCCTTAAAGATAAGGTTCCGGGAATTGTGGAGATCAAGGTTAATATAGAAGTTTTACCTTCTTCCAATGCCGATCTGATGCTTGATTCAACTTTTGAAAGTGAAGAGGCGCTTAAAAATTATGCGACTCATCCTGAGCATGTAGCTGTAGCTGATAATAAGGTAAGACCATATACCAAGCTTAGAAGCTGCCTGGATTATATTGTTCAATAGGAAATTATTAATAACAGCGTTAAGTATATTTTTAATATAAGTTATGATTTCTATAACACAGGAGGATTAGAGTATGGAGTTTAAAGACGTAGTTAAGAACCGCTATTCATGCAAAAAGTACAGTGACAGAAAGGTCAATAAGGCTAGCCTTCAGCATATTCTTGAAGCAGGAAGACTTGCTCCTACTGCAAAGAATCTGCAAGAGCAGCATATCTATGTGCTTGAATCAGACGATGCTCTTGCAAAGGTTGATAAAGCTACACCTTGCAGATATGGTGCGCCTTTGGTTATAGCTGTAGCATTTGATAAGAACAATGTATTTACTTATCCGGGCGGCAAGAGAGACTCAGGTATTGAAGATGCGACTATAGTTGCAACTCACATGATCCTGGCTGCAGCTGATGAAAGTGTTGACAGCTGCTGGATCAATTTCTTTGATCCCGATGAACTTGCCAAAGATCTGGGACTTCCGGATAATGAGGAAATCCTCATGCTCCTTGACCTTGGATTTGCAGCAGAGGGAGCTGGTCCACTTGAGAATCATGGTAAGAGAAAAGATCTGTCTGAAACTGTAAGCTATCTGTAATCAATCGGGTTATGGGGTTCTATAACTTAATATTGGAGGTGTTTATGGCTGGTAACAACGATTCCAACAAGATAACAAGGAGATTAATTCCATGACAGCTGAGCTTGTGTCTATCATGGGACGCTGCGGCTTTGCAACAACTGATTTAATCAATGATTCTGTATTATGGAGCCGATAAATATTTATTAAGAAGGAACTTATATGGACAAGGAACTTGACAAGTTAACAGTAACAATGAATCTTATTCATGATATTTTTAATATAGATTATTCGACTTTTGATAGATATGAAGATATCGAAAGATTCTGCAGTGACAATAGAGTAATAGATGCACAGTCATGGCTTACAGAAGATGCTCTTAAACTGATACTTGATAAGAGTCATCATGATAATGTTAACTATTTCGAAGACATTCTCCATGTAAGGATCATCCTTTTTTACTATGAAGATAAACCTGTAATACTAGGACCTTATCTTGCAGAAGAGATGACGATCGGGCGGAGCATCCAGATCTGCAATAAGATAGACAAAAAGAATATGGATGCTCAGAATCTTCTTATCTATTATGGCAGATATCCTGTGATACACGAGAGCATTATGGAGAAAATACTCCGCGGTATATTGCGAAGCCTTGATCTTGAGAATCTGACTGAGCATTATACTGCATATAAATATGAAAAAAACGAGGATATTTATGATAATGAGCTTGTGAAGATGAGTAATGCCAATCTTGAGACTCACTATATGACTGAAAGACAGTATATGGATGCGATAAAGCGTGGCAATACTCAGGAGGTGCTGCATTATAGAAAACTTTTGTCTGAGAATGCTTCCGGAATGTGGACCAAGAAGTTCAATATGGAAGACCAAAGACTGGGACTTGCTGTTAACAGAGCTATGAGCAGGATAGCAGCTTATGAAGCGGGAGTTCCTGCACCTATCATACATAAGATCACAACCAAGGAATCTAAAGCAATAGCTGCTGCGCAGAGCCAGAAGCAGATGATAGATGCCTGTGAGACTATGTTAAAAGAGTTCTGTGAGATGGTGAGATCTATTAAGAACGAGAAATACTCTGCGATGACTCAGAGCATCATGTATTCTATCAATCAAAATTATATGAATGAGCTCACTATCAAGGATATTGCCAAAGAGCTAAATATCACAGAAAGTTACATGATCGCACAATTTAAAGAAGAAACAGGTATTACTCCGGCTGTGTATCTTAGAAAAGTAAGACTAAAAAAAGCCGCCGGCCTTCTTATCTCTACAAGCGATGAGATTCAGAAGATCAGCGGCAGTGTAGGAATTCCTGATGCCAATTATTTTGTCAAATTATTTAAGGATGAATTTCAAATGACGCCATCGGCGTATCGAAGGAGCTATAAGATATAGCACCTGTATTTGCAAACTCGCATATCATATCTACCAGTTTGTCCGACAGATCGAAGTCTTCCTGGGTCATCGGACGCCAGCACTTACGTATGGATCCTATCGTATACCAAAGCTCTGCTGAGTGGAAAGCTCCCTTGTCATCTCCGGGGAGTTTTCTTGAGAAGTAGAAGTAGTAGGCTCTGCCTTCGTTCCTATTTACAGTATTGCAGAAGTCTTTGCTCATCTGATGCAGGAACTGTGGTGCCATATCTTCTGAGTTTGTGCTAAGAAGATATGGAACATCTGCGTAGTCCTTGTCTTCTAATGACTGTGCAGGATCTTTGGGTATGATAAGTCCGTCTATATGCGGGCAGCAATGCGACATAAGATCTCTGTCTATCACGCTCTGGAACTTTTCTATAAGCTCTTTGACAGGAACCTGTCTCCAATCTTCAGGCTCATCTCCAAGAAGACTTGTAAGTCTTTCAAAATAGTCATAACTGTCTTCTACAGAACTTACACCTGCAAATTCCTTGCCAATTCCGCCTCCGCTTGCCATATATACCTTTTGAATATAAGGCTTGGTAAGGGGAGAGAAGCAGTGCTGCTGTATACTCATAGCGCCTGCTGATTGACCGAAAAGTGTAATATTGTCCTTATCGCCGCCAAAGTACTCTATATGATCATGAACCCATTTGATGGCTTCAAGTTGGTCATATAAGCCGTAGTTGCCGCTATGACCTGATTCCTTGGTAAGCTTTCGGTCACACAGAAAACCAAGTACGCCAAGTCTATAATTTATAGATACGAATATGATACCTTTACGGGCATAGGCTGTACCGTCCATATGATTCTCATTGCCGCATCCACCAAGGAATGCTCCGCCATGGATGTAGATGATAACAGGGGCTTTTTCGGCATCCTTTGGTGCATATATATTAAGAAAAAGACAATCCTCATCATAAGTATACTTGGCACCTTCCCTGAATTCCTTGTAGTAGAAAGGTGCAGGGTCTTTATGATCCTCTGGATCGTAGGTTCTAAATTGTGGGCAGGCATTGCCGAAATTGGTGGCATCATATATGCCATCAAAACTCGTCACAGGCTCTGGATAAGCAAATCTTCTGGCAGTAGCATATCTGATGCCTCTAAACTGGACTGTATTATCATCAAGTTCAAGTCCCTTTATCTGTCCAAGGTCTGTATCGCGGATGATAGTATTCATACTGTTTCTCCTTATATTGTTATGTATGATTTAATGCTTGTACATTCAGAAATCCGCAATAGCTACGGATTTCTGAAGTTATGTTTAGTAGCTCATATTTTTAGTTCTTGGATTCATGCATTTCATGAAGTTTTGCATACATCTCATCGGACTTATTCTTGGTAAGAGGGTAGATGAGAAGGATACTTACAAGGATCACGACTGCGCCCAATAAAGGCATAAGGATTACAAGTTTTCTTATGTTCTCGCCAAATTCCGGGATCTGCTCTTTGGCACCAGCTACAAATCCGGCTGTTCCTATAAGAGCTGTTGAGATAGAAGCTGCGGCTGCGGAACCTATTTTCCTGGAGAATGTATAAATAGAATACATAGTTCCATCTGAGCGCTCGCCGGTCTTATATTCCTGGTAATCGATTGATTCTGTTACAAGTGCCCATACGAGCATTGTGAAGGTTGTAAGTCCGAGGTTTGCAACAGTATTTACAAACATGAATACATAGCAGTTAGGGATCCTAATGAAGAATAAGATACCGAATGCGATGATACTGTAAAATGCTGAGTAGATAATGAGCTTCCTGTTACCTACGATCTTGGCAAGACGTGGTACTGCAAAGAATGCCACGAACATCATAGGAAGGCTGATCATTGAAGATGCTGCCATTGCTTTGGGCATATGATAGTACTCTTTGTAAAGGAAGTTGTTCATGCTTTGTGCACTTGCGAACATGCTGCCGATAGACGCGATCATAACTGCAATAAGGGCTCTGTTAGTAAAGGCTTCCTTAACAACATGTGTAAGGCTGTACTTGCGGGCAGATGCACCTGCGAATCTGTGTTCCTGATGGATTCTTTCCTTGGTAAGACCAAGAAGGATAAGATAGAAGATTACTGACAATACGCCTGCTACGATCGCCATAAGGAAATATCCCTTTGCATTTGGATTACCTGCTTCGTCCCAGATAGCAAGAGATACAAGAGGGATGAAAAGGATACCAACGCCCATCCCGCCGAAAGCTCTTGCTCTTGAAAGCTTGGTCCTTTCTACAGGTGAGTCTGTGATAACAGAAGCCATAGCGCCGTAAGGCATTGATACACCTGTATATGCCATTCCATAGAGAATGTAGGATACAGCGACCCATGCATGCTTGATAATATCAGGCATAGAAACTGTATTAGTAAAGCACATAAGGCCTGTAAGTGCCAGAGGCACCATGAATAATCTGATCCAGGGCTTGAACTTGTCTGTGCCCTTGCCAATCTTGAATCTGTCAGGTAGTGAACCAATCATAGGATCGTTGATTGCATCCCATATCTTGGCGACGAAGATAAGTGTTGCCATCCATGCAGGACTGATGCCAAGAACGTATGTACAGAATGTAACATAGAAAGCACTTATGTAGAGGTTTACAAGACTACCTCCAAAGTCGCCACTAAAATATCCAAACTGTTCCAGAAAGGAAAGCTTTGTTTCTTTTCGTGAAGCTGGTGCTGAATCTTGAGATGTTACTTTTGCTGAATCTTGAGACGTTTCTTTTGCTGAATCTGGTGATACTCCATTTAGTAATTCTTTTGATTGCTGCGTTTTCATTACAATTGCTCCTTTGGTCAAAAGTATATTTAATACGATAATTATATTTTTAACAAGCAACTGTAAATAGAAAAAAATGAGACAGAATATAACAATATATTATATAGCGCATATCATGTTATACATAATACTTTGTGTCAGAATCTGCTAAATAGTTAGAAAAGAATATTTTTGGCAGTAGACATTCACAACCAAGAAATCATGATTTCTTGTGGCCAAAGGAAAAAACGCAAGAATCCAGCAAAGCAGAATTTTTTATGAATCAGATATGACAATTGTCATTATAAATGGTGACGATGTTCACTGGTTTATAAGTGCTGCTATATGTATTATAGTCTCATAACAAGTCATCCACGAGACAATAGATAAAATGGTATATAACTAACTCAGACTTCCCACTTGCCTGCCTCAGCAAGGCCTTTGGTGATACTGCACCGTCCAAGTGGGAAGCCTTCAACTAACTAATCATAAAGGGAGAAGAATATGAGTACTAGCGTAGTAGCAATCGATAATCTGGTAAAAAGATATGGAGACAAAGTTGCAGTTGACCACTTTTCACTTAATGTACAGGAAGGAGAGATATTAGGACTTCTTGGACCAAACGGGTCAGGCAAGACCACAACGATCAACTGCCTGTTATCACTGCTTCAGTATGATAAGGGGACAGTTACTATTTTTGACAAAGAGATGAAACCTGAGGCTTATGATATCAAGTCACAGATAGGCGTTGTAATGCAGAATGTAGCTGTAGTTGATACCTTGAACGTATATGAGAATGTAGACTTTTTCTGCGGATTATATATTAAAAATAAAGCTCTAAGAAAAAAATATGTAGAGGAAGCTCTTGAGTTTACAGGTCTATCAGAATACAAAAAGTATAAGCCTCAAAAGCTCTCAGGAGGACTTCTCAGAAGACTTAACATAGCCTGCGGTATCGCTCATAAGCCAAAGCTTATCATCTTCGATGAGCCGACAGTTGCTGTTGATCCCCAGTCAAGGAATGCGATACTTGAAGGCATCAGGAAGATGAATAAGGCAGGAGCTACGATCATCTATACATCACACTATATGGAAGAAGTTGAAGAGCTCTGTACCAGAGTAGTCATCATGGATCATGGCAGAAACGTAGCAAGTGGCACTTCACAAGAGCTCAAGTCATCTCTTATAAGCCGTGAGACGATAAGGGTCGGCCTTCCTGACAGATCAGACAAGATCATAGGTGATATCAAAGAGATAAATCATGTATACAAGGTCAAAGAAGATGGTGATGATCTTGTGATCAAGTGCGATGGCGGAGAACACAACCTTGTACACATCCTTGGATATCTTACTGATAATCATATCCCATTTGGACATGTATCAACACAGCTTCCATCACTAAATGACGTATTCCTTGAGATAACAGGAAAGGAGCTTAGAGACTGATGTTTGGACGCATTTATATATACAAATTAAAAGAGCTTGCAAGAAACAGATATCTTGTTGGATGGAACTTCCTGTTCCCGATCGTTCTGGCTACAGCTTTTTATATGGGATTTGGAAATATGATCGCAGAAGATCCTGATACATTTAAAGCAATAGATGTTGGATATGTTAATACAGGAGACGTTGATACAAGCTTTACTTTGATGCTGGATGAGCTTTCTAAAGAAAATGACGATCATGAGAAGATACTTAATGTACATGAATATCCATCCAAAGAGGAAGCACTAAAGGACCTAAAAGGAGAAGATGGTCTGTATGGAATATATGTTGATGATAACGGCGATGTAGAGACAATCGTTCCTTTTAACGGATATAAGACGACAACTCTTAATCAGATAGTAAGAGAGTATGAGAACAAAGTAACACTTATAGAAAATATAGCCAAAGACCATCCTGATAAGCTTGAAAGTTCTATGGAGATGATATCCGGTGATCTTAAAGTCCTTAAAGAACATGAATTTGGCAATAATACTTCCCAGTACCTTCAATACTTCTTTGCTCTTATAGCTATGGCTTCACTTTTTAGTTCCTGGATAAGTACGGCGATGCTGGAAGGAATGTGTGCCAATCTGACTGAGCGAGGCAAGCGTTTTGAATGTTCACCGGCAAGTAAGCTTTTGTCAATTGCGGCAGGAATCTTAGCAGGCCTTACACTGCAAGCTGTCTCTAATGCAATAGTTGTTGTATATGTTGAGTATATCTTGAAGATAAATCTTGGAGCTCCGCTTCTTAACATAATCTTCCTGACTACTCTTGGAAGCGGGCTTGGAATATCAGCAGGTGTACTTATGGGTTCTTTGATCAGAAATGAAAGACTGCTTGTAGTAGTGCCGCTTGCTTTTACTATGACATGTTCTTTTTGCAGCGGCCTTATGTGGCACCAGATAAGGCAGCTTATTGAAGCGAACTTTCCTATACTAAATAAGATCAATCCCGCAGCGCTTCTTGTAGACTGTCTGTATACAAGAGCTGCTTATGGCAAAACAGATATATACTATCAGGATATTTATATTATGAGCGGTATGATTGCCGGATGTCTCATCATCAGTGCATTCCTTTTAAGGAGGAGGAAATATGTCAGTCTTTAATGCGATACTTAAATCTCTTAAATCCAATATAATGACCATAATAGTCTATTTTTCCATATTTGCAGTATTTGGAAATATGCAGGCAAGAGCTACGGTTACTACACAAGAAGATGTCTTTGAAGAAGTAACTGTCAAAGTGGCTGTAACAGACAAGGATAACTCTAAACTAAGCAGAGCTCTTGTAAGCTATCTTGAAAGCACTCAGGAAGTTGTAGATCCAAAGACCGATGATCCTCAGACTATGAATGATAATGTAAGATTCCTTATCTATGAATATGCTCTTATAATTCCTGAGGGGTTCGAAGAAAATATTTTATCCGGTAATACGGAAGGTGCTCTTACTTATATAGCACCGGGTACCACCGCATCACAGTTCCTATTAACCCAAAAGCTTGATGACTATCTGCAGGACGTTGTGATATATTTAAATAGTGGTTATAGCGAGGATGAGGCTATAAGACTTACTTATGATCAGATGTTAGAGCTCAGTGGCACTAAGGCATCTGTACTTGATACATCTGATGATAACCATCGTTCTTTTTATACATCCATGTTCACATTTAACGGATACACACTTATGATGCTCCTGTGCATCTGCTGTGCAAGTACTCTGACTTTTATGAAGAACAAAGATGTCAAAAAGCGTATTTCAGTTAGTGGAATGCACTTTATGACCAGAAATGCAGCAACTATCGGAGGCGTAACCTTCGTGGGCTTTGCGATCACTTCTTTTGTAATTCTGGTCATCCAGCTTATGGGTCTTGAATATGCTAATGAAAAGCTCCTATACTATGCACTTGATACCTACGCTCTGATGCTGGTGGGACTTGGAATGGCATATTTTATCTGCTCGATATCATCCAGCGAGAATCTTATCAACATGATATCCAATATGCTGGTATTGTCCATGAGTTTTCTATGCGGAGTGTTTATTAACAAAGAGCTTCTGTCTGAAGGTATTGTCAAGGCAGCTCACTTCATGCCTCTTTACTGGTATACAAGAGCTTTGGATTTTATCAATGACACGCCGGTTGACAGCATTATGGGACGACGTTTTGGAACATATCTTCTTATAGAGGTTCTCTTTGGCCTTACTTTCTTAGCAGCAGGCATGATCATTACAAGGAAAAAGGAACAATATGCTCTATGATGTGATTATCCGCCTTCTGGCGGCGGCAGGACTTATTACTATAGCAAATGCAAATGGCATTACAACCTCTTCGGTTGTGGTGTCTGTTTGCATTTTTTTGATACTTGAAGTAAGTCTTCTTTTTAATGATAAAAGAGTTTACAGTTTTGTTACCTTGATCCCTTTTGTGATAGCAGGTGCGTATGTTTGGGGAGATCCTTATGACATGTTAAAGCTATGGGCAATCGTGATACTTGGAGCTTTTACAGCTGTCTCTATCATCTTGTATGAGATCATGATGAAATACAAGACACTTCTTTTTAGAACAAGAGATGACAGCAAGGAACTGGAAGATATGCTTGAAGACAAGAATAGACGCCTTATGTCAGAGCAGGACCAGCAGGTACACCTTGCTACACTTGCTGAGCGCAACAGGATAGCAAGAGAGATCCATGACAATGTAGGCCACCTTCTGTCAAGAGCAATCCTTCTACTTGGAGCTATCAAGACTGTCAACAAGGATGATTCTATAAGTTCGCAGCTTGAGATGCTGGCAGGAACCCTGGATGAGTCTATGGAGAAGATGAGAGCCTCAGTTCATGATCTTCACGACGATTCTATAGACCTTAAGAAGAACTTTGATGATATAATAGGAGAACTTAAAGACTATAAAGTCCTTGCAGATCTTGATCTTGACGAGTCTGTTCCTACAAAGATAAAGCTGTCTCTGATCGGTATACTAAAAGAAGCAGTTACTAACATATTAAAGCATTCAAGTGCAGACACCGTCTCCATCATACTTCAGAGGAACTATAGCTTTTGTAGCCTTTCTGTCACTGATAATGGACATCTGTCTGATGCTCAGAAAGAAAAGATCTCATCCGGCAGTCTTGACGGTATAGGCCTTGAGAATATCAGGAACAGAGCAAGATCTCTTGGTGGCGATGCTTACTTCTATACAAACGACGGCTTCACAGTCTTTGCGCGCCTCCCCATAAATGATCCCCAGAGACCAAAATGACCCCTGGGGGATGGAGTTAAGGAACCGTTTCAAGAACATAGAGATACAAATAAAGATACAAACTAAGATACAACTTAAGATATAAAAAAAGATACAAATTAAGCTATAAATAAAGATATAAAATTAATATAGAAATAAAGATAAGATTAAAGATATAAAATAAATATAGAACTAAACATAGAAATAAAGATAGAAATAAAGATAGAAATAAGGATTACGTACTATGCCGGTAGAAGATAAAAAGATACTATTAGTAGATGATGATGAACTTATAACAATGTCTCTTGAGATGATCATAAATGCGGAAGAAGGCTTTAACGTCGTTGGCAAGGGTGGCAGCGGACGAGAAGGTATAGATTTATATGACAAGCTAAGCCCGGACCTTCTTCTTATGGATATCAGAATGGCCGATATGAATGGACTTGAAGCTGCAGAAGAGATATTAAAAAGGCACAAGGACGCTGTGATACTTTTTTTGACAACATTCTCTGATGATGAATATATTGTGAAAGCTCTAAAACTTGGCGTTAGAGGATATCTTCTGAAGCAGGACTATAAATCACTTCCGGCTGCGATCAAAGCTGCATTAAATGGTCAGAGCGTATTCGGAGGAGCTGTTGTAGACAAACTTCCTGCGCTTATGAACAAAGCTTCAAGTAGTGAATCTGAATTTGACTATGAGTCCAAAGATATTACAGAAAAAGAGTTTGAGGTTATCCAGCTGGTAGCAGAAGGCTATTCCAATAAGGAGATTGCTGGAAAGCTCTTTTTGTCAGAGGGAACTGTCAGGAACTATCTGTCTACAATTCTTGAAAAGCTGGAACTGCGTGACAGGACACAGCTTGCGATTTTTTATCTCAAAAATCATCAGTGATCATATTGATATGTATATAGATATCTAGAGTTCATTAATTTGAAACACACATTTATAGTGTGTTTCATTTATTAAAGGGGAATCTATTTTTTAGGGGGAGACGTATGAAATATAAGTTTGTATCATTGGAGATTAAGAGGTTTATTGCACTTTTTTGCATTATTGCAAGTAGCTGTCTTCTTTTGTCGGGATGCTATGGATCACGGTATTCAGAAGATGAAGCTAATGAAGTTGTAAAACAGGGCACAGCATTAATGGAAGACTGGATAAAAATGAATTGTCCTTATGGAAAGATAGTAGAAATTAATCATTATGATTTAATGTATCCAAGTGGTCCCTGGTATCTTACTGATTATGTAACAGGTACAATGAATGACGGACATACAGATAGAGGATTTGCTGCTAATATAAAAACCGGTGCTGTATGGCTTAGACCAGACGATGATATGTTGGAAGAATTTGTTGAGTGTTCTAAGGAATACTATTTGAAGAGTCTTGATCTTCCATCTGATACAATATTTGGTGATTCATTCCATACCGGTTTGTGTTATAGACCGCTTCGAGAAGGTTCATTTGATAGTACGGCTGATGCTTTTTTTGAATATTATGGTCTTCCGGGTGAATTGGTGCTTCAAAATGGTGATGTAAAAGAATATGTAAATAATCCGGACAGGGGAGCAACTATATATTATAACGGTTGGATAGAACAATTGCCGGAAAGCTTTTCTTTAGAAAGTTATACCTTTGATGATCTAAAGCAAAGGCAGGAAAAGTATAATATCAAGTGTGATTATATAGTTTTAAAAAGCAAATTTGAGCAATTTTCTTATAGTTATTTAAATTATCTTCACTATGAAAAATGGGAATATGAAGAGATCGGAGATGTTTTATTAAAAAACAGATCTGTTTATAGAAGAACAGAGAAAGAACATGGAATAGTAAAGACAAATGAATATACCTTTAATGCTCAAGAAGGTGTACAGATAGAAAAAACAGATAAAGGGTATCGTATCACAGTTGATCCTTGGGCTAAAAATGTAGAATTTCAGCTTATGGTAAAGGCAGGTAATCCCATGCTTGATCATGAGTATAAAAGAGTTTGGGAAGATGGTACTGAGAGAAATTGCTATTGGGACGAATGTGATGAAGGCTTTAGATTAGAAGATAATAAAGGAGCAATTATGAGCTTTTCTAGTACTACAGAATTGATTATAAGATAGAAACGACAGTAATAAAATTCTTAATATGCAGATGTTATATTTCGTTAATTCTTTGGTTCATAGAAGGGGATGAATATAATGGATATTGTATATAAAAAGCTGACTGAAAATGAACTTGACCAGATCATTAAAATGAGAATTAATCAGCTGACAGAAGAGTATACTTCGGAAGGTAAGACTGTTCCTGAAAATGTGGATCTTAAGAAGTCGCTGATGGATTTTTATACCAAGAATATGGCTGCTGGAACATATGTATCCTGGCTTGCTTTTGACGGCGATAAGATAGTTGGCACAAGCGGAATGTCTTTTGCAGAAAAGCCCCCGTATTTTACATGTCCTACAGGAAGACTTGGAATCTTATCAAGTATGTATACGGATCCTGATTATAGAAGGATGGGGATTGCAACGCAGCTTCTGGACAGAGTTGTCAAGGAAGCTAAGGACTATGGATGCGGAACGATCTATATTACAGCTTCTAATATGGGTGTTGAATTATACGAATCATATGGATTTAAGCATAATGGTAATTTCATGCAATATAATTTCTGAGAAAATATAAAGGTTAGAGATATTTATTTTTAAAAAAGATGTTATGCCGGTCACTGTTAGATATTTTTAACAGTGACTGGCACGTTTTTTCTGTATGCTATTCATAACAATCTTTCTTTTTGTTATAAAGCCATACTTTATTTGGTTTGCCTAGTTTACTATAGTCAACGCCAAGTATTTTACCAGTGGTTTTATCAAAAACAAATCCTGACGGATAATCACACGGGATTGCATAATATTTGTCATATTCGACTATAGCCTCTTCAGGTGGAAGCCCGAATACAGCTGACACAAATTCTCTATAGAAAGTATTTATATCCATTTTTTGACTTCCTTCCGTGATTTATAGTTTCGTAATAAAAAAAATATTTTCGCGAGGAGTATAAATGAATTACCATCGGCAAATTGTTTATTATGATTAGAAAAACGAAGAGTGATTCCATCGATAGTTACTAAATCGATAATACAATAACTAAATTGTGATACAATTATAAGTGACGAATTATTTAAACACATGGTATTCAAAGCATGGAGGTGGGTTATGAAATGTAAGTCATGTGGAGCTACCTTAGGAATTGAATCTGCTTTTTGCCCCAAATGTGGCGCAAAGGTTGAAAATTTAGAAAAAACAGACAAGCCAGGATTTAAGATAAATACGGATCAGCTAAAAGATTTTTCTTCTAATCTAACTAAAGCGGGTGGCGAAATGATAAAAAAATCAAGCGCTACAATATCCGAAAAAGCCGCGGAAATCAAAGATGCTGCGTTAGATGCCAAAGAAGATATAACCAATAAGCTTACAGAGTTGGACAGAATGCTTGAAAGCACCATTACACAATATAATGATGTATATACACTTATGAATGATAAGGGAATGCAACTCTATGTAGAGAGATGCAGAGCGCTGGATTCTATAAGTAATGTAGAATTATTAGTGAATAGTATTGCAAACCACCCAAAGAGTTTTGATATTGATTTTGAAGAAATAAACATAAATAGAAAAGAATTTACTGACGCCTGTGAATTTGCTCAGAGAGAAGTTAATGCTGCTAGAAATGCAGCAGGCGGAGCAGGAGCAGGCATTGCAGCAGGGGCTAGTGTGGCTTTTATGGCGCCAACTGCTGCAATGTGGATTGCAACGACTTTTGGTGTCGCATCTACTGGAACTGCTATATCTACATTAACTGGTGCTGCAGCAACAAATGCAGCATTAGCTTGGCTTGGCGGAGGAGCATTAACGGCAGGAGGTGCTGGAGTAGCGGGGGGACAGGCACTATTGGCATTGGCAGGACCTGTAGGATGGACAATTGCTGGGGCAACATTGTTAACATCAATACTTTTGTTTAGTAAAAATAGAACCAAACTTAACAAAGAAAAGAATGAAGAAATAGAAGCTGTTAAGCGAAACATTGAAGCTATAAAAGAAATGGATGGAAAGATATATGAGATTTTGTCTCAAACAAACGAAATACGAAAATCTCTGAATTCAAACGTAAGCGCGAAAAAATTAGGTGGATCGCTACCGCAATTAATTAGGTTCATAATGGATTCGAATAACGTACATTTTACTATGTTTAAAGTCGAATGATGAACATTTCACTACGACTTGGAAGGAGCTGTTATGTCGAATCCAAAGAAACCACAACCTCGCAGAACAGATGAGGAATGGTACAGACTCATTATGGACTGCAGAAAGAGCGGGCTATCCGATTCTCAGTTTTGTCAAGCAAATGGAATTCCTAATTCTTCGTTTTCTACTGCTGTCAAACGTCTACGCAAGAAATCTTTCGCGATTCCTGAAGTCAC